>CAZMMI010000005.1:33328-47688 GCA_964567255.1 uncultured Anaerolinea sp. | reverse complement strand
CCCAGGCCTGGATCTCGGCAGTTCGCATACAGCCAGGATTCGGGAGTCATCGCAATAAACAAAAGTGCCGGCTAGAATTGCCGGCACTTTTATAGGACCCATCAAGGTTAATCCCCCAGGTAATCGCGCAGTTTGCGACGAATGGAGGGGTGGCGCAGCCGGCTGAGCGCTTGCGCTTCAATTTGGCGGACACGCTCGCGGGTGACACCCATTTTGCGGCCGACTTCTTCCAACGTGTACGCTTGCCCATCGAGCAGCCCGTAGCGAAGCTGGAGAATTCGCACTTCGCGAGGAGGAAGAGAGTTGAGCACTTCTTCGAGGTGCTCACGGAGCAGGTTGTAGGTGGCGGTCTCGTCGGGAGGCGGGGCTTCGTCGTCCTCAATGAAATCGCCCAGCACAGAGTCTTCTTCATCATCCGTGGGGGTTTCAAGGGAGAGCGGCCTGCGGGCCACCTGAATCATATTTTCGACCTTGCGGGGCGGTACATCCAGTGCCTCGGCCAGTTCTTCGACGGTTGGTTCGCGGCCCAGGCGCTGAGTGAGCTGGTGCTGCACGCGGAGAAGTTTGTTGATTTGATCGCCCATGTGAACCGGAACACGGATGGTTCGGCCTTGATCGGCGATGGCACGGGTAACCGCCTGGCGAATCCACCAGGTGGCATAGGTGCTGAATTTGTGTCCGCGGCGGTAATCAAATTTCTTGGTGGCACGGATTAAACCGATGTTACCTTCCTGGATCAGATCAAGGAAAGGAACACCGCGCCCCATGTATTTCTTGGCAACACTGATTACCAGACGGGAATTGGCTGTGATGAGGTGTTCGCGAGCGCCCCAGCCGTCTTCAATCAGGCGGCGCAAGTCGTGGCGGCGGCGAGGGTTGACATTTCCACGGGCCAGTTCTTCGCGAGCCATGCGTCCGCGCTCAATCCGCTGAGCCAATTCGACTTCTTCTTCAGCAGTCAGGAGGGGAACCCGGCTGACCTCTTTCAGGTAAAGCCCGATGGTATCGTCGGTATCAATATTCGCAAGATCGTCCAGGGAGAGCGCTTTCGCATCGTTCTCTTCCTGTTCGGTTTCGGCGGGGGAGACATCCATCTCCTCATCGCCCGGTTCGCCCATAGTTTCGTCTTCGAGGTAAGGGATGCCAGCGCTGATCAAAGCAGCGAAAGCCTCCTCGAGTTGCTCTACATCTTGCTCGGCTTCCGGGAAGAAATGTAGAATATCGTCGATCGTCACATAGGTTTTTTGCCGGCCTAATTCGACAAGGCGGGCAATGGCTGAATATTCTTCTTCGTCATCCACTACGTTAATTAATGCATCATCCATTTTTTATCCAAGCACCTCTAGAGAGATGAATTTTTCAGTGGCAGTGTATCAAATGTTAGCGTTATCTTTGGGCCTTACAGGAAAACACCCAGGTTTAAGCGCTAAATTAGAATACACTTTTTTAAGGTAAAAAGCAATACCTTAAGTAATGAAGAGAGAGCCCCAAAGCTCACCCGTCTTTCATGGGGAAGGGGTCACTCCTTCCACTTGCGGGGTGGGCGTGCTAGGCGCAGCGTTATCGAATGCTAACAAAATCGCTTCGATAGCGTAGTTGCTTACCACGATGACAGGTTTGTCGTCGATTTGGAGATAGACGCCCGATCCAGTGGGTGTATTGGCCCCAATGGCAATGCGGGTTGTGCCGGCATTGGTCTCCAAAGTGATCGACTTTGCGGGAGGATTAAGGGCGAGGGTGTCCAGGGGATAGTCTGGCGCCAGTTCGGCCATCACCCGCATGGTTAGCACGTTGGCGAGTAATTCTTCGACTTTCCCTGCCTCAACAATCACCTCGCCGTTGCGAGTCCAGGTAATGTCGGCGTTGCGAACCAAGCCAACCGATCCATCAGCGCTTTCGAGGGAGATGGAGTTTACATCGATTGAGGTAATTCCCTGAAGCGCGAAGGGCAAAGCGGTTGAGGCTGGAGTCGCTGTTGGTTGTACCAGAGGGGATGAGGGACTCCAACGCAAAAAGACGGCTGCGAGCCCCAGCACAATGAAGATTCCGAAGACGACCCAGGTTGACTTACGAATCATGGTTACCCTCTTCTTCGGCGGCTGATCCAGGTGGAAATGCCGGCGACGATGACGAGACCTGGGATTAAGATGACCACACCCAGAAGAATGAGGCGAATGGTCAAAACACTGGGGCTTGCCAGGTAGCGTTGGGTGGTAGATTTGGGCGTCAAGCTGATCAGGCCTTCTTGTTGAGCGGCCCAGTCGATGGAATTGATGATGAAGTCGCCATTGCCATAATTGTCGAAGTAATTGGTGCTGGAGAAATCCGAATCACCAACGACAACAACGCGGGCGTTGTTAGCACTGTTGGTAGCGGCAACCGCCAGCTGGATTGGACCGGGGAGGTCGACGCCGTCGGTGTAGGCAACTTCGCTGGAGGTCAACTCTTCGTAGCTAAATTCGGCCCAGGAGTTGTCTGCGGTGTAAATTAACGGGTTGACGGTGATTCCTTCTGGCACAACGCCAAGATCAATGGAGCGAGCCGAGGGCATCACGGTGACCTGGTTGTTCATCTTTTCGGTGATGGCGTGCTGTCCATAAGAACCAGCCAGGGCGACAATGGGCGGGTCATAGTTGAGATCGATGACCATATTTTCGCTGACTGAAATACCCCAGGAGGTGGAGAGGTAATTGGCCAGAAGGTCTGCTTCTTCACCGAATTCGGTGACCAGGCGAGGCTCACTGAGGTAAATGAGAGAGCCGCCGCCGCCCAGATAGGCGTCGAGGAGGAGGACTTCATCGGCGGATAGCGGCTTGGTGGGGCCAGCGATAATCACAGCTAAAGAGTCCGCAGGAATCTCGCGTTCGGCCAGTAAATTGAGCACCGAGACCGTGTAATTCTTGGCTTCAAGCGTGGATTTCACCGAACTGTAAGAGCGGTCGCCGCTATCTTCGGGGTTGTATTCACCGTGGCCGGTCAGGAAGTAGACGGTGCGGGCGCCAGGGTTTGCCAGGCGGACGATTGCGTTGGTGATTTCTGACTCGGTGTTGTAGCTGAGCATTTCGGAGCGGCCGTTCATGGTCAAGATGAGGGTGCCGTCCCGCGTAACGCCCGCGCTGGTGGCGCGAACAGGGTCTTGGAGCAGATTGACAAATTCGTAATCGAATTTACCGTTTGAATTGGTTTTGAAGTTGGTCAGCAGTTTCTCGACAGTCGCCGTCGGGTAGTTGGTGGGAAAGTAAAACTCAGCTTTAACCGGTTCCGAAAGGGTAGCCAGCGTTTCGAGCGTTTCTTGAGCCAGCGTGTTCGACTTGTCTTCGGTCAGATCCCAACGCGGAGAATTTTGGGCCACGACATAATTGACAACGATGAGGATGCCCAGGAAGGCGACGAACAGAATGAAGGCGTTGCTTCCATAGCGTGCTTGCCGACCGGCCAGGCTTTCTTTGAGCTTTTGAGGGTCGAGCAACGCGAAGAGAGCGATTCCTACAACCACCAACCCAAGGCTAATCTGCGGCGGGAGGTCAAAGGTGCGCCGGACGAGGTATAGCCCGCCAGATACTAGCGCGGCCAACACGGCCAGATACAAGCCATAAGGGGCGAGTTTTTTGCGATTGAGTTTCATTATCGCCACCTCTTCATTTCGATGTTAAGCGATCCAAGAAATAGCGCAAAGGTGATGACGCTGAGATAGTAGACGACATTTTTCAACTCTATGACACCTTGATAGAAAGGATCGAGATGTTCGCTCAGCGAGAGATACGATAGCAGACCACCCGTGGTGGATGTCGCCGATTCGGGGGCTTGAATGATCCACAAAAGGACAACCACACCCATTGTTACAAAGAAGGCGGCGATTTGGTTGCTGAAGAAGGAAGATACCGCCACCCCGATCGCCAGAAAACTTGCCACCAGGAGGAAGATACCCAAATACCCGCTGATCATCAAACCCTGATCAATTCCGGGATCGACCAGATTATTCAGGATGATCGGATAGATCCAGGTGATGGCAAGGAGGATTAGGAAGAAGAAAACCGCTCCCAACCACTTGCCGACAATGAATTCCCAATCGCGAACGGGGGCGGTGAGGAGTAGCTCAAGCGTGCCTGTTCGCTGCTCGTCGGCAACCGTGCGCATGGTGAAGGCAGAGACGGTGAACAGCAGGATGGTTGTGAGCGGGCCAATCGCGATATCGATAATGCTGGGGGTGTACTGCTGTTGAAAAGAATACAGCATGTTGGTATAGAACAGGATGCCCATCACCAGGAGGATGGCAAAGCTGAATGCGTAGGCGACGGGGCTGATGAAATATTGGCTGAGTTCTTTACGAGCAATGTGGAATATGTTGCGCATTGGTTAATTCTCCTCTATCTCTGCGTAAGAAGGAGCTAAAGGCGCTTCGGCAGGCCCAGCCGAGTCTTCCTTTGTTAACTGGAGGAAGATTTCTTCCAGACTGAGGTTCATCGGCTGAAGTTGCAGCAAGTCATGTCCGGCGTTGACGACGGTGCGAGCAACCAGTCCGCGGGCGTCTTGGCCAGGCGCGGATTCAAACTCCAGAGTAGACGGCCCACGTTGAATAACGTTCTGGATACCGGGCAGCGCGGACAAGGTAGGAACAAGATCCTGGCAATCACCGGCCACCTGTACTGTGGCACGTTGCGAGCCGGTGAGGCGAGATTGCAACTGGGAAGGGGTGTCTTCGGCAACGATATGACCCTTATTAATGATCAGGACGCGGTCACAGACTTGCTGAGCTTCGGGCAAGATATGTGTTGAGAGGAGCACAGTGCGGTCGCGGCCGATCTCACGGATGAGGTCACGGAAGTTGACCACCTGACCAGGATCGAGACCGATGGTTGGCTCATCCAGGATGAGCACCTGGGGTTGATGGATGAGCGTCTGGGCCAGGCCAAGCCGCTGGCGCATCCCTTTGGAGAGTTTGCCGATGTAACCTTTGGCTCGATCAGACAGGCCCACTTTTTCAAGGGTTTCGTCCACTCGGTGGCGGGCGTGTGGAATATTGCGCAGGTTGCACATGTATTCCAGGTATTCCGCGACGACCATGTCGTTATAGAGCGGGACAGTTTCCGGTAGGTAACCCACGATTCGACGGACCTCCAAGGATTGCTCTAACACGTCAAATCCGCCGATTTCGACTTTGCCGGTCGTGGGGGGCATATATCCGGTGAGAATGCGCATGGTGGTGGTCTTGCCGGCGCCGTTTGGGCCCAAGAAACCTAGAATTTCACCTTTCTTTGCAGTGAAATTCAGATCGCTGATAGCCCGGCGAAGACCATAATTCTTGGTCAAGCCAGAAACTCGGATCATCAAAGTCTCCTTTGCGAGAGGATTGTTCCCTGTCAGGCAACCACCGAGCGGAAGCCAGGTTCCGCTCGGTGGGGATTTAATATAAGAAGGCGGCCCTTTTTGAGCCGACTAACACTATACATCAAATCGAATCGCAGTGTCAATAGGATGGTCAAATTCTAATCAAATGCTAATCTTGGGTGTACAGAATCACAACCATGATTTATAATACCCGGGATTTTGTCTTCTCCGTACGAAAGTTTTACCATCTCAATATTTTTCGTTGTTGTCCAGGAGGCAGTATGAATATCCTTGGTCTTGCCCGGCACGGCTTGAACTCGTTCGAGCAGTTTGCCATTTTGGGCGTCGTCATAACGGCTTTTATCAGCCTGTTGTATGCCTGGCTTCTGCGTGGCAGCGTCCTGAAGAAGGACAAAGGCACCGCGAAGATGCAGGAAGTGTGGGATACGATCCGGGTTGGCGCAAATAGTTACTTGCAGACCCAGTTGCGGACGATCTTACCGGCGATTCTGCTCTTGATGGTAGCTTTGTTCTTGAGCGTTTATGTGGTTCCCCCCAGCCGTGAGGCTGTTGAGGAGTTCCCCCAGAACACTCAGATCATCATCGCGATTGGGCGCACGGTGGCCTTCATCATGGGCGCGAGCTTCTCGATGCTCGTGGGCCAGTTGGGTATGCGCATGGCCATTCAAGCCAGCGTTCGCGCTGCCTCTGCGGCGCGCCGCGGTTTCAACGAAGCTCTGTCGATTGCTTACTATGCGGGCACCATTACCGGTATGTTGACCGACGGTTTGGGCTTGTTTGGCGGCACGATCATCTTTATTATCTTTGGTAAGGCTGCTCCGGATGCGCTGCTGGGCTTCGGCTTCGGTGGCACACTGATTGCGTTATTCATGCGCGTGGGCGGCGGTATCTATACTAAGGCTGCGGATGTTGGCGCCGACCTGGTGGGTAAAGTTGAAAAAGATATCCCCGAAGACGATCCCCGCAATGCGGCCGTTGTGGCTGACCTGGTGGGCGATAACGTGGGTGACTGCGCCGGTATGGCCGCGGACATCTTCGAGTCTTACGAGGTGACCATTGTTTCAACATTGATCCTGGGGCTCGCGCTGCTTGCCGAGACCGGCGATATGAAGTGGATTGTGTACCCGCTGATTATCCGCGGTATTGGCGTGATCAGCTCGATTCTGGGTACTTTCACCGTTCCGATTTGGGAGAAATTCCCGATCAAGTTCTTGCGCTCGCACGACGCCGAAGAATCGATGTTCCGCTCCTACGAAGTCTCGAGCGTCAACACGGTTTTGTGGGCCTTTGTGCTGGCCATGACCTACGGTAAGGATTGGCGGTTGGGTTTGCTGACCACCATCGGCGTTGGCCTGGCGGTTGCTTTCAATCCGTTGACCTCCTACTTCACTGCGACACGTAAAAAACCTGTGCAGGAAATCATCAAATCGACTCGGTTTGGCCCTGCCACGACGATCCTCTCCGGCCTGGCGGTCGGTATGGAATCGAGCGTGTATGCTTTGATGGTGATTGCGATTTCCTTTGTGTTTGGTTTGTTGATTTACGGTGGCGAAGGTTCGCTGTATGTTTTGTATGCGATTTCTATGATTGGTATCGGTATGCTCAGTCACACCGGTAACAACGTGGCGATGGACTCCTACGGCCCCATCTCCGATAATGCGAATGGCATTGGCGAGATGTCCTGGCACGATATGGACGACGACTCTACGAAGAAAGCGCGCCAAATCATGGCCGACCTGGATGCGGTTGGTAACACGACCAAAGCCATCACCAAGGGCGTGGCGATTGCGTCCGCGGTTATCGCGGCTGTGTCACTTTTCGCCTCCTATATGACCGATATTGGTCGGGTCCAAGAGCAGTTGGGCATGCCGGTGATGGATAAGATTGACATCTCCAGCACGGCTGTGTTCATTGGCTTCTTGCTGGGTGGCGCTCTGCCCTGGATGTTCAGTTCCCTGTCCATTCGTGCCGTGAGCCGCGCTGCGGGCCAGATTGTGGAAGAAGTGCGTAAGCAGTTCCGCGTGCCCGGTATCATGGAAGGCACCGTCAAGCCTGACTACGCGCGCGTGGTGGGCATTTCGACTGCCTCGGCGCAGAAAGAACTTCTGCCTCTGGCTGCCATCTCGGTCTTTACCCCGCTGGTGGTGGGCCTGGTTTTGGGCGTGGAAGCGCTGGGTGGCTTCCTGGCGGGCGTGATCCTGTGCGGTCAGCTTCTGGCTGTGTTCATGTCCAATGCGGGCGGCGCCTGGGACAATGCCAAGAAGGGCATTGAGGACGAACCGCGCGACCTGGTTGCGAACACGGGCAAGGGCTCTGAGCGTCACAAGGCCGGCGTCGTGGGCGATACCGTTGGCGATCCGATGAAGGATACCGCGGGCCCGGCGTTGAACCCGATGATCAAAGTGGTCAACATGGTCAGCTTGCTGGCCGGCCCGGTGATCATCCAGTCGGCTGGCGGCGTTGTGCCGTGGATTGTTGCGGCTGCTTTGGCTGCGGTGGTTGTGTGGGCTGTAATGCGCAGCAACCGACCTGTTTCCGAGAACTAATTCTTACACAGTTCAACAAACAAAAAACCTCGCCATTTTCGGCGAGGTTTTTTGTTTGAGATAGAAGATAGACGCCTGAATTCGTGTGTAGTTATCCGGTAGAAAGCGTTGCGAATGTGTCGGAAAAGTCGGCGGGGTAAGGCGCCGAAAATGACAACGATTCTCTATTGCGGGGGTGAGTAAAATCAATACGCCAGGCGTGAAGCGCAGTGCGGTGAATGGGCCAGGTCGGGTCCGGGATTGGGCGAGGAGCACCGGGTATCCAGTAAAGAGGGTCGGCAATGAGTGGGAAACCAACGGCGGCGCAGTGAACACGGATTTGATGCGTGTAGCCAGTTGTTGGGTTGGCCTGTAGGAGGACAACACGCTCAAAGCGTTGTAGTACTGAGAGGTGTGTCTGGGCGGGCTTTCCGGCGGCAGGGTCGATCACGGTGCGGTGGCGGCGATCGCCGTCGAGGCGTAAAGGATGGTCGACGTTCAACTCGTCCCAAGAGGGGACGTTGTATACCAGGGCATGATAGACCTTGTGAATTTGCCGCTCGCGAAAGGCAGTGTTGAGGATGCGATGCGTTTCAGGGTTGCGGGCGAGGAGCAGAACTCCACTGGTATCCTTGTCCAGGCGGTGCACCACCCAGAGATGTCCCCACGCCGGCGAAAGGGTTTTCACCAGCGTGGGGAGAGATGCGTCATAACCATCCTGCACGGTCAGCAGACCGGCAGGCTTGTTGACAACCAGCAAGTCATCATCGGACCAGAGGATCATTCTTTACCAGGCGTAGGCCTTGGGGGCTTCGCCGCCGGGGCCAGGGAAGATTTCATCGAGGCGCGCCATGACCTCGTCGGAAAGATTGATTTCGAGGGTGCGCAGACTGCCATCCAGTTGTTCAATGGTGCGCGGGCCGATGATGGGCGCGGTGACCACCGGATTCTTGAGGATCCAGGCCAGGGCAACGTCGGCGGGTTTTTCGCCCAATTCGGCGCACAGGCTTTCGTAGGCTTCCAACTTGGGGCGCAATTCTTCAACGCGCTTTTCGATATTTTCTGATGCGCGCCGGCCTTCTTTAGCTTTTTGAAGCACTCCGCCAAGCAAGCCTCCGGCGAGAGGGCTCCAGGGGATGATTCCCAGGCCGTAATGGCGGCAAGAGGGAACCACTTCCAGCTCGATGGTGCGGGCTGCGAGGTTGTAGAGGCTTTGCTCGCTGACCAAGCCCATGAAATTGCGGTGGCGGGCGGCTTCCTGGGCCTGAGCGATGTGCCAACCGCCGAAGTTGCTGCTGCCGACGTAGATTACCTTGCCTTGCTGAACGAGGACATCCATGGCCTGCCAGACTTCTTCCCAGGGGGCGTCGGTATCGATGTGGTGCATTTGGTAGAGATCAATGTAATCGGTTTTGAGGCGACGCAAACTGTCTTCGCAGGCTTTGCGGATGTGGAGGGCTGAAAGTCGCTGCTGATTGGGCCATTCGCCCATGTCGCCGAAGACTTTGGTGGCCAGGACAACTTTGTCGCGGCGGCCACCTTGGGCAAACCAGCGACCGATGATTTGTTCGGTGACGCCCTCGCCACGCTTCCAGCCGTAGACGTTGGCGGTGTCGAAGAAATTGATACCCACTTCCAAGGCCCGATCCATAATCTTGAAGCTGTCTTCTTCGTTGGTGAGCGGGCCGAAGTTCATGGTGCCCAGGCACAGACGACTGACGGACAAAGCTGTTCGACCGAGATGGGTATACTGCATTTTGACCTCCTTTGGTCTAATTGAGTTGAAGTGATATCTGCTAGAATTATACCCAATATCAAGTCTTTTTTCTTCTATCCGATTAGTAGAGAATTCGGGAGGAACAATGCACGTTGTTTTTGTCCATGTTCATGTGAAACCAAATTGCGTGGATGCGTTTCGCGAGGCGATCTTCGCGAATGCGCGGGGTAGTTTGCAAGAGCCGGGCGTGATCCGCTTCGACGTATTTCAACAAGCCGAAGACCCAACCAGATTTACTCTGGTTGAGATCTATCACAGCTCAGAAGATCAGTTGAAGCACCGGGAGACGGCTCATTACCAGGCCTGGCGCGATAGCGTAACCGAAATGATGGCTGAACCGCGCCAGGGAATTCGTTATTTGCTATTGGATCCAGGTGCTTGATTAGGGCGCGACGAAGAAAGCCGTGACCAATACGCCTGGGCCTACATGGACGAGGATGGCGGGGGTCAAATCGTAGATCGGGATCTGCTCCTCGGAAATATTTAACGCAGGGGCCAGTTCGCGCGCAATCTGGCGGGCCTGGTCTTCGGCGTCGCCGTGCATGATCGAGAGATGTCCTTCAATGCCATGCGCGCATTCAGCGAGGACAACCTCTTTGAGGCGAGCGATGGCGCGTTTTTGGGTGCGCTGCGATTCAAAGGCGGCGATTTGGCTATCTTTGATGGTGAGGATGGGCTTCATTTGTAACAGCGAGCCAAAGAGGGCTTTGGCTGCGCCAATACGCCCGCCTTTGAAGAGATACTCCAGGGTATCGACGACGAAATACACCCTGTGACGGCTGCACATTTCGCGAACCTTTTCGATGATGGTCTGCACATCCAACCCCTGCTCGGCCCACTCCTGAGCTTTCATTACCACGGTGGCTAATCCGCCGGCGATGATGTTGGTGTCTACAACGTGAATGTCGGCATTCGGAAAATCTTGAGCTGCAACCATCGCGCTGCGATAGGTGCCGCTGACCGTGACCGGGGGGGTCAATACCAGGATGGAGTGGCCTTGTGCAGAGGCTGCTTCGTAAATCGGATTGTACATGCTGGGTGGAGGGGCTGCGGTCTTGGGAAGCACCGGGCTGACACGCTGGCGGGCGAGGAATTGGATGGCGTTCATCTCTGTGTCGTCACGGTAGGTTTCATCGCCGATGACGATGATTTGTGGCAGATAACCGATTCCGCGGGCTTGAGCTTCAGCCAGTGGCAGGCACGAAGTGGTGTCAGCGACTATTTTTACCATGGGAGATTCTCCTGGGGGATGAGATGGCTGGATGTTGGGAATAATCAGAGAGATATTTTTACGGATAAGTCTCGCTTGATTATACATGATTCGGTTGAGGGATGAAATCAAGGTTCCCTCAAGATCGTTTTACCGGATGAAGTCAGGATCTCTGGGATTTCACCCCGCCGATTCCCAATGAACCTGAAGTCACCAGTGAATAGATTAAGGTAGAATCAAAACAGTTCCTCAAGGATTGGGGAATGCTCCCAATTCGGATTAAATTTTCATCTGTCAGAGCAGCTTGAATGTCGTAAAGATCAACACTCCAAGGAGAGAGTATGACCAACACACCCACAATCCTATCGAACCGGGAAATTCCAATTGCGTTCGTGATCTTTGGCGTGACCGGTGATTTAACCCACCGCAAGTTAATCCCGGCCCTTTATGAACTATTAAAAGAGCGCCGCCTTCCTACTTATCTGCACATTATCGGTTTTGCCCGGCGCGATTGGGATGATGAAATCATGCGCAGTTCCTTGCGCGAGGGTATCGCGGAGTTTGCCCGGACGAGCCCCGTTGATGAAGGATTGGTGGATGAACTGTTGTCGAAAGCACACTATGTTCGGGCTTCGTTTGACGATGCCGACGGTTACCGGCGTTTGGGCGATTTGCTGAATAATTTGGGTGTTTGCAATGTGCTGTACTATTTGGCGACCCCGCCGGAGTCTTATGTGCCGATTATCAGGGCTTTGGGTGAGAATCGTCTGCTGGATTGCTCGGAAGGCTGGAGCCGTCTGGTAATTGAGAAACCGTATGGGCGGGATCTTGAATCGGCGACCGTATTGGAAGATGAAGTGCACCGAGTCTTCGATGAAAAACAGGTGTACCGGATTGACCATTACCTGGGGAAAGAGACGGTGCAGAATATTCTGGTGTTACGCTTTGCGAACGGCATTTTTGAGCCGTTATGGAACAGGAATTACGTGGATCATGTGCAGATTACCGTTGCGGAGACGGTGGGCGTGGGAACGCGGGCGGGGTATTATGATACCGCCGGCGTCATTCGGGATATGTTCCAAAACCACTTGCTGCAATTGGTTGGGCTGACGGCCATGGAAGCGCCGGCTGCGTTCAATGCGGATGCAGTCCGGGATGAGAAGGTGAAAGTGCTGCAAGCGCTGCGCCCGCTGACCGGGAAAGAAGCGCTGGCGAATACTTACCGGGGACAGTACGTGGCTGGGACGATCGATGGGGCGCGGGTACCAGGATATAAGGACGAGAAAGGTGTCCCTCCCAGCTCCACCACTGAGACGTACCTGGCAGCTAAATTGCTGGTCGATAACTGGCGTTGGGCTGGCGTGCCATTTTATTTACGATCGGGAAAGAGGCTGGGAGCCCGCCTGACGGAGATTGCGATTCAATTCAAACAACCTCCACTGCGCCTTTTTGACTGGAAGGACATGGGCTACGATGCGCCGAATGTCATGGTGCTCAACCTTCAGCCGGACGAGGGTATCACCCTTTCGTTTGGGGCTAAAATCCCCGGGCCGGTGACGAAAATCGCCCCGGTGCAGATGGCGTTCAACTACGATGCGACCTTTGGCACAGAACCTCCGGAAGCATACGAACGCTTGCTCTTGGACTCGCTGATCGGTGATGCTACGTTATTTACACGCAGTGACGAGGTCCTGGCAGCATGGACCTTCACCTCGGGTTTGTTGCAGGCCTGGGAGCAAGCGCCTCAGCGCAATCTTCCGGTGTACGAATCGGGAACCTGGGGACCGGATGGCGCGGACGAGTTCATTGGACGCGATGGATGGCGTTGGCGAAACAACGTCTAGGTTACTGCGGTAGAGGTGATTGGCAGTTGGGGCAGACCCCCTCGTGTTTTTTTACGACATATCCGCACTTGCGACAAGTGCGCGGCTGGATGTCGCCTAAAGGCGCGCCACAGGCAAGACAACGCGGTTCACCGGGCGGGTTGGCCGTGTTGCAGTAAGCGCAGGGAACGCGGCGGAGTCGTTCGGACAGCTCTGTGGTTGCGCCAAGTGCCTGGGCGGTCCCTTCGATGACTTTCCATATTTCGTCGGTGAGCCGGAGGTATTCAAAATCTTGAGCGATATCGTCGAGTCGAGAAAGCAAATTGAACGGGTTTTTAAAGACAGCAATCGCACTGACACCCAGACTGGCTGCAATCCCGATCCAGTTTTGTTTGCTCAATTCAACGGAAACGCCGTCTTCCACCTGAAGGATGGTAGCGCTGAGCGCGGTTTGCCCACCCGATGAAGCCACGGCTGTGCTGGCGATCTGGACGACCGCCCGCTGGGCGTCGCCAAAGTGCTGGACGCGCAAGTTACCGCGATGAAAGTGCCCCATGAGACTGCGGCTGATGTCCAGGGGAGTCAGTTTGCCGTGGAAGATTCTTCTGTCCATAGATTCGATTATAATCAGATTTCCGGTAGGGCATATCAATAAAGTATCAAGCCCTGCAAGCTATTTGGATATCCCGCTATGTTGGTAGTTTATATAGCGAGAAAACCACAAATTGATGGGAGTGACGAGTGAACAGGAAAATTCCAGCAAGCCTTATGCTTGTGACGGTTATGGCAGGATTGATTTTTTTGACGACAGTACCCTTGTCTCCGGCGAGCGCAGAGAACCTTGCAGACATTGCGCCACAAATTGCGACCTCAACCCCCAGCGGGCCGATGGCAGAGGTCGTGCCGGGGAACGAAGACCGGGTGAATTTACGCAGTGGCCCTGGAACAAAGTATGAATTGGTGGGCGTGTTGCTGGTTGGGCAGCGCGTTCCGGCAAAAGGGCGTTCTCCGGCCGGCGAATGGATTCAGGTAGAGTATCCGGGAGTTCCAGGTGGAATGGCCTGGGTGTATGCGGTGTTTGTAAAAATTGACCCGCCCGTGCAACTGCCAATCGTTGAACCTCCCCCCACGCCGACCTTGCTCTATACGTTGACCATTGATCCTACGCTGGCGGCACGCTTCATCATGACTGAGGCGCCAACCCGACTGCCGACCTTTACTCCACCGGCGCCTTTAGCCATCCCGACTTTCACTGACGCGAGCGGTGCAAGTGTAGGCAACGTTCCGATGGGATTTATTGTCATTGGGCTGGCGGCCTTGGGAATATTGTTCGGCCTGATTTCGTTCGTACAGGGGCGTTAGGCAGGAGCTAAGAATTCGGCCAGGCCTTTGAAGCAGGAGGCCGAAAGTTTGTGCCCTGTGTTGCTTTCGCAGTATGTGACTGAGGCGCCGGAGCTTTTCAGAAAATCCACCAGCCGGTGGGCTTCTTGAATAGGGACTGCCTTATCGCTGCGGCCATGGGCAACATAGACCTGTTTCTCGGTGAAATTTGAGGCTAATTCCGGCGGAACCTCTTGGGGAAGAAAGCCTGCCAGCATGGCCAGACGGTTGACCTTTTCTGGGTATAGTGCCGTGAGCGTGAGGGCGAAGGCCGCGCCTTGACTGAAGCCAACCAG
>CAZMMI010000005.1:0-33228 GCA_964567255.1 uncultured Anaerolinea sp. | reverse complement strand
CATCAATGCATGGGCTGCTGGAGCGTATTGGACGAAAGCGGTTCCATTGGCGGCAACGTGGTCAGCCCACCCAAAGCCAGAAGGGAATGCTTTGACGGGGCCGCGCGGAAAAACCAACGCATCGCTGGCTGATGTCTGGCGCGCAAACAACTGCATGGAGTGCTCATCGCCTGTCCAACCATGAACAAAGACAACAATTTGGTTGGGCGGGGTGGTTACGGCCGGGCGGAAGTGAAAGGTCCAGCCGCTTTCCCATTTGGGAAAGGTCTCACTCTCGGTCTGCACGTTTTACGGCCCAATCGATGACGGTCAAAACGAGGATGATCAATAAAATTGGGAACAGGCCAATACCCAGGCAGAGCAAGCCAGAGATGGCGGCGCCTGGACCATAAATGAAGTAAATTAAACCATCGCCGACAATGAACAAGAGCAAAACGCCACCGACGATCAGGCGGGTATTGGTCTGGCGGGCGTATTCGCGCAGATCACGCTTCATGGGCTGGGAGTTGGGCAGGCGCTGGTTGTGCTGGATTAAAGTACACCACGTGTTCGGGCTCCGGGTAACGGCGGATTGAGCGGCGAAGTTTTCCGATAGGGGATAGGGCTGCTTCGATTGAGGGTCGCGCCGCTTCGGCGGCTTCGATGCCTGCTTGAACCAGATCGAGCGGTTCGGTGAATTCCAGAATACCAATTTGGTAAACCTGGGGGCGGATGATGACATCGGGGCGGTCGTTCTTCAAACGTAGCTCAGACAACATGTAAGAGTTGATATCCAGCGATTGCGTGAAGATACGGAGGGCCTGACCAATGCGCAAACGGGTGAGCCCCTGGAGAACGGAAGGGATGGGTAGCGGAGAGGTTTGGGGAACCTTGTCCCAGTCATCCATGGCGGGGGAGAGGGCGACGGCGATGATGGGCAGCTTTGGGGCGAGGTGACGGGCGAGCAATACGGGGACAGGGTCAAGCACCGCGCCATCTACAAGAAGCACGCCATCCATTTGAACGGGGGGCAAGATGCCTGGGATAGCCATGGTTGCCAGGACGGCATCGAGGACTGGGCCGCCCGAAAAGAAGAATTCGCGGGCACTGTTGATGTCTACGGCTGTACAGGCAAAGGGAATGCGCAGATCGGAAAAGCTCTTGTCCTTAAGCAGCGGGGCGATGGCTTCGACCAGCCCGGCGTGGCCCATGAGAGAGGGGCCGTCTTCGGGTCGGCGGCGATACATACTTGCGAAATCGAGGCGCTGAACAATTTTGAGGATTTCGAGCGGTGAATTGCCGGCAGCATACACCGATCCGACTAGACCACCGATGCTGGTTCCGGCGACGGCGCGAACTCGGAAACCGTGACTTTCCAACCAGGAAAGCACACCGATGTGCGAAATACCTTTGACGCCCCCGCCGCCGAGAGCCAGCGCAACGTCCATGCTTACTGCTCCAAGGCTTGGGATAATTGGAGCAAGGAAAGGTCGAGCGGTTTCTTGTTTTTCATGACCACATCATAAGGCGTATTGGTAATTTCGCCTTTAATCATGCCAACAAGATCGGATTTGAGACCTTTCTCGATGGCGTCTACGGCTCCGGCTCCCAGGCGCGTGCCAAGGAGACGGTCGGAGGCGCTGGGCGTTCCGCCGCGTTGGACGTGCCCCAGGGTGGTGGCGCGGATATCAAAGCCGAGACGCTCGTGATGCTGTTTGAAGTAGGCCACCAGGGCTTCGGCGTTGTATTTGGCTCCTTCGGCGACCACTACAAGCGCGTGAGCCTTTCCGCGCTCATACGCATGCGAAATGGCTTTGGCGACGTCTTCCGGGTCGATCTCAAATTCGGGGACAACAATATATTCAGCCCCACCGGCTATACCGGCCATGAGGCCGAGGTAACCGCACTTGCGACCCATCACCTCAACCAGAAAAGCGCGCTGGTGCGAAGACGCGGTGACTTTGAGCCGGTCAATGGCTTCGAGGGCGATGTTCAGAGCCGTATCTACACCGATCGTGATGTCAGAGCCGTATAGGTCATTGTCGATGGTGGAGGCAACTCCGACTACCGGAAAGCCCATTTCAGATAGTTCATGCCCTCCGGCCTGGGAGCCATTTCCACCGATGACTACCAGGGCTTCGATGCCGCGCTGGCTCAACTGGCGTAGAGCTTTGCGGCGACCTTCGACGGTCTCGAATTCGGGGCAACGCGCGCTGCCCAGAACCGTGCCGCCGAGCTGCATGATGCCGCCGACATCGCGGTTACCTAGCTGGCGAATCGTGCCCGAGATCAGGCCGTCATAACCATTTTGGACACCATACACTTCCCAGCCCTTGAATATTCCTGTGCGAGTCACGGCACGGATGGCGGCATTCATGCCGGGAGCATCTCCACCGCTGGTGAGTACTGCAATTCGTTTCATCGTATTCTCCTGAGGGTTTAAACTACTATAAAAGTGTACCATAGCCTAAGAGTAACTGCTCAGAGGGTGGCAAAAATCCCTTAATTTGAGGCGTGTGCGTGGTGCTTCGCACCACACACCTGCCTCAATTTCAGGCTTCTTTCACCTCTGGCTGAGTAGTCACGCCTATGAAATGTTAACCCGGGGCAAGAGTGTTTTTATAGCGCGCAGGAGTTGATCTACATCCTGTGGGGTGTTATAGGCCTGGATGGATACACGGATGAAGAGGCGGGAGTCGATTTTGGTGATGGGTATCTCAATGGAAAACTCATCGTAGAGGCGGTTTTTCAACAGAGCGGCATCGCAATTCGGCAAAGGCATCGCTCCCATTTGAGCGTAGAAGCTGGAATCGAGTGGGTAGATGGCAGGAAGCCCAGTGATCTCGCTAATGCCCTCTAGAGCCTTCTGGAGCAGCGCGTGGCAGCTTTCTTGATGGGCGGGCCAATCGTGTTCCTCCATGAAACGGATGGCAGCGGGGACGGTCAAATAGGCGGCGGGATCGCGGGTGCCGGTCCATTGCAGGTAATCAATGAATTGGCTACCGGAAGATTGTTCAGCGTGATAGCCCCAACTGACTACCAGCGGTTCGATCAAAGGTTGCACGGATGGGTGTGCATAGAGGAAGGCAGAACCCTTGGGGGCCAGCATCCATTTGTGACAGTTGCCAGTGTAGAAATCGACCTGGAGGGCCGTCAAATCCAGGGGGATTTGCCCAGGCGCATGGGCGCCGTCAATCAACGTGAGGATGCCAGCCGAGCGAGCCCGCGCGCAGAGGCCTTCGACCGGCAGGCGCAAAGCAGTCGGCGAGGTGATGTGGCTGAGATAGATGAGCCTGGTGCGCGGTGTGACTGCTTGCCAGATTTCATCGAGCAAGTCGGCTGGGCTGGTTAAGGGCAGGTGAAGGGTATGCTTTTTGTAGATGGCGCCGGTTTTCCGGCAGAGCATCTCCCAGGTGTAATCGCAGGCGCTGTATTCATGGTTGGTGGTGAGGATTTCGTCGCCGGGTTGGAGGGCGAGAGAACGGGCAATCAGGTTGACTCCATATGTGGCGTTGGGGACAAAGGCCAGGTCGGCAGGGGCGGCGTGCAGGTAAGCTCCCAGAACTTCACGGGCGGCATGGTCGTGTTGAGCGTATTCGCGCCCCAGAAAACGGACGGGTTGTTGTTCGAGGCGTAGTTGCCAATCCTGGTAAACCCGAAAAACCTCTTTTGGACAGGCTCCAAAAGAGCCGTGGTTGAGAAAGACGACATTGGGTTCGAGTAAGAACAGGTCTCTCGATAACGAAGGCATGGAGTGGTTTATCCCTGGTATGCGCGAATGGCCAGCCCGGCGGTGACGCTGCTGAAGGCGTTGGAAGATTTGACTTTTTCGGGGGAAAAGAGGCGAGCCAGTAAATCGTGAAAGGCGGGGATGCTGGAACTTCCGCCGGTTTTCACGACCGCGTCGATTTGGTCAGGCTCCAGACCGGAGTCGGACAGCGTTTGCAGGATGGCGTGTTCGACCTGAGATTGGTATTCCCGGATGTCGCGTTCGAACTGATAACGAGTGTAAAGCTCCCAAAGGTCCAGGTCCTTTTCCTTCATTTGGATGACGGCTGTGCCCTGCGAAGAGAGCAGGATTTTGGCTTCTTCGATGACACGGTAGAAGGAGAAGGCCAGGTCGTTGAATATCAAGCTTTCCAGGGCCTTTAATTGGACAGGGGCAACACCGTTTTTTACTGCGCGGGTGATATGCTGGCGGTTCACGGGGGTGCTCAATTCGGGCAAGGCCATCCAATCGGAGACGGATTTGATTAACTCGCGGATCTCGGGGAAGAGGGCTACCTGACCGTCACCAAAGTGGGGCAGGATGCGTTTGCGGATGATGGCACGGTCAAAATCCGATCCGGCGACATCAATGCCACCGTTGGCGAGTATATCCCGCTTGCGCAGGTTGCCCAAGCGGACGACCGTGATATCCAGGGTGCCCCCGCCAAAATCATAGATCAGTGCGGTTTGGGGTTTGTCGAGGGATTGCTCATAATACAGCGCTGCGGCGACCGGTTCGAGTTCGAATTCGACGTGCTTGAAACCGGCTTCGCGAGCAGCATCCATTAACTTGCTTTGGGCTTCGGCGTCCAGACGTGGGTCGGGAGAGAAATGCACGGGGCGACCCATGACCACCCGGGAGATATCACCGCCCAGGGCAGCTTCGGCGCGGCGTTTGATTTCTTTGAGATAGAGAGAAATCAATTCGCCGGTGCTGTAGTAGCGCTCAAATACACGGGTGCCTTCGAATCCCGGTTGGCGGAGGGCGGTCTTTAGAAATTGAAAGAGCCTGCCCGGTTGGAGCTCATCGACGTAGGCAAATAGATCGGTTACGTAGTACATATCTGCGCCGCGGTACTCGACTTCTCCAACCCATTTTTTAACAAAGCGGCGCAAACGTCCAACATTCTCTCGATAGTAAAGCTCGACGGCTTCTTGCCCGATAAAGGCTCTTTGATCGTGGGTCAGATAGAGGATGGTCTTAACTACCTCCGGCGCGGGTGATTGCGGGTCGAGGGGGAGAAGGCGAACTTGCTTCCCATCGAAGACGGCGGCGCCGGAATTGGAGGTGCCGAAATCCAGGCCGAGGGAGATCATGGCTCAGTCCTTTGGTGTTTGAACGAGAAAAGACGCGACAGCCAGCACTTCGGATTCGGCGGAGAACGAGCCGGTATCCATCAAGGCGAGCACCGGGAGCGTGGAAAGGCTCCCGTCGGCATGGAGGGCCAGAAGCCAGTCATCATGGGTGATGGCGATGGCTCCAGCCAGGCGGGTACCTGACTCTCGGCGGGCCGGAGGAATGACGGATTGCCCGCGCGCCCGGAAGGATCCGGCGGGCTCTAACCAGGTGGTTTCGCGGCGAATGGCTTTTCCGGTGTTGGTGATAAACAGGATTTCAGATTTCGCGCCAGGAGCAAACACGGAAACCAGATGGTCGGTTAGCCCGACTTGCATGATTTGCTCGACTGCGTACGGCAAGCCGAGGTTAGGCAGGCTGACCACATAGCCCTCCCAGGTGACGAGGGCGAGGAGGTCATCTTTGGCGCATAAAGTCAAGAAGGAGGCGCGGTCGTTTTTGGTTTTCACTCCCGCGCCAACCATGCTGCGGGCGATGAAGGACTCGAAAGCGGGACGCATCATTTTCTTCGCGTAGCCGCGACGGCTGACCTGCACACAGTGATCGGCTAGCGGGAGGCGAGCGATGGGCAGGGCAGCAGCCAGGGTCTCTCCGGCACGAGGGCTGACGATGGTGGCGGATTCCCAGTCCAGTGTTTCGGCTATTTTGGCGATGGCTAGAGTTTGGGAGCGCCCACTGTCAAAGACGAAGAGAATCTCTTCACGTGGAGAACAGATGAGAATGCCAGGGGGCTCTTCTCCGAGCTGGATGGGGGCAGGTAGATGGAACGGCAGCGTGCCGGCCGAGAGGTCGGATGGAAGCGGGACTTTCAGAACTTTTCCGGATGAATAGTAGAAAAGGACGCGGGGGTTCTCGTCCTCGCTAGGTGCCAGCGTGGAGGCTGGGGCGAGGCCCGAAAGCTGGCGTTTGAGGAGTTCGAGCTGGTACTCCAGATTGGCGATGCGCTGCTCGTATTCTTCGACCCGGTGCTCGCTGCGCAGGGCGATGTTGTCGGTGAGGAGTTCCTGATTCCAGGTGTCCAGCTCACGCAGGCGGTTGCCAATGCCGCGAATGAGTTTGGCCCCCGAGGCGGGCCGCTCCTCAAGCTCGCGGATCCATTCTTCGATCTGTTCTGGGGTGATCATGGGGCCTCCAAAGGAACGGAAACGAAAAGAAGACCAATAATCATACCATAGGTACAGGAAAGTGAAAACAGAAGGATGAAATGGCTCTTTGGGGTTTCACCACGGAAAATCTCGGAGAACCTTTCTGCACCGATTCCCTGAGAGACGGTATCTATGTTAAAATGATGCTCATGAGCACAAAAAATGTAAAAGTTGTCGCCAGCAATCGGAAAGCTCACTTTGAGTATTTTCTACTAGAGCACTTTGAGGCGGGTGTTGCGCTGCAAGGGAGCGAGATCAAGTCTTTGCGAGCCGGACAGATCAGCTTGGCGGAGGCTTATGTTCAGGTGGACGGAAACAATGCCTGGCTGGTGAACTGCCATATTGCGCCTTATGAACCTGCCAGCCGGTTTAACCATGATCCGAAACGCCCGCGGCGATTGCTGCTGCACAAGCGCGAAATTGCAGAGATGTGGAATTCGATCCGGCAAAAAGGTGTGACCGTGGTGCCCGTGCAGGTTTATCTCAAGGAAGGGCGGGCCAAGGTGGATATCGCCATTGCCAAGGGTAAGAAATTGTATGATAAACGGGCGGCGATTGCCGAGCGGGATATGGATCGAGAAGCGCAACGCGAACACAGTGAACGTCAGAGGAGTGCAGAATAGCATTGTTACAAAATAATTGGGTGGCCATGTTGATTACCTTCGCGGCAGCCATGATCTGGCTGCGGGCGAACGATTTGTTTGCGCACCGCGGCTGGATGAGCGGACCGATGAGCCGGAAGGTTATCCACATTGGCACAGGTCCAATTTTTGTGCTGTGCTGGCTGCTGTTCAACGACCGACCGGAAGCGCGTTTTCTGGCCGCCTTGATCCCGGCGGCGATCACCGTGCAGTTCGCGCTGGCGGGGTTGGGAATACTCAAAGATCCAGCCGCCGTGGTGGCCATGTCGCGGACAGGCGACCGGAGGGAAATCCTTAAGGGCCCACTATTTTATGGAATCGCTTTTGTGGTGTTAACCCTGGTGTTCTGGAAGGATACGCCGGTGGGCATGGTGGCATTAATGATGATGTGTGGCGGTGATGGGCTGGCTGATATCGTCGGGAAACGCTTGCGCAGCCCGAAATTGCCGTGGTCGACAAAAAAGACCCTGGCGGGGACATTGGCTGTATTTTTTGGCGGATGCGCGTTTACCCTGGCAGTTCTGGCGGCGCATATTGCCGGCGGCACTTTCCCTGGCCCGCTGACGAACTATCTTGCGGCTGTGCTGGTGATCGGGTTTGCGGTCACCCTAGTGGAATCGCTCCCGATGCCGGATGTCGATAATCTCACCGTGACGGGAGTCGCGGCGCTGTTGGGCTTGCTTCTTTTCTAACCATGATACATATCGACGGAAACAACCTCACTTTGGAAGAGCTGTCTGCGGTTGCGCGGGGCGGAGAACCGGTTGGTTTATCCGCCGAAGGAATTCAAGCGATCCTTACCGCACAAGAATATCTGGAAGAGATTCGGGCAACCGACCAACCGGTGTATGGAATTAATACCGGTTTTGGAATCTTTGCGGATCAGCGCATTCACCGGCATGATTCGGCGAGGTTGAGCCGGAACTTGATATTGAGTCATGCTGTAGGGACCGGCCCGGCGCTACCGGCGGACGTTGTCCGGGCGGCGATGCTGGTTCGGGCCAATACGTTGACCAAGGGGCTTTCGGGTGTGCGGGTTGAGATTGTAGAGACTTTGCTTGAGATGCTCAATCGGGGGGTCACCCCGATTATTCCTGAGCAAGGTTCGTTGGGGTCGTCGGGCGACCTGCTGCCGCTTTCACACATGGCCTTGGTGTTCACTACCGATGAACTAGACCGAGAGGAAGACTCGGGTTGGGCTGAATACCAGGGAAGAGTGATGAGCGGGAAGCAGGCTATGGCCGAAGCCGGGCTGAAGCGGATCATTCTGGGCGCTAAAGAAGGATTGGCAGTCAATAATGGGGCGACTTTTTCGGCGGCGATTGGGGCGCTGGCGGTTTTGGATGCCGAGAAGCTGCTGGATACCGCCGAAGCGGTGCTGGCGTTGAGCCTGGAGGCCGTGATGGGCTGTAGCTCGGCTTTTGATGCGCGAATTCACCAAGCCAGAGGGCAGGTGGGGCAGTTGAGGGTGGCAGTACGAGTGCGCAGCCTGACCCAAGACAGCACTTTAATCGACCGGACCGGGCGCATTCAAGATGCTTACTCTCTGCGCTGCGCTCCCCAGGTGCAAGGCGCGGCCCGCGATACGGTGGCATTTGTCCGCTCGGTGATCGAGAAGGAATTGAACGCGGCGACGGACAACCCCTTGATCGTTGGACGTGGTGAAGTGCTTTCGGGTGGAAACTTCCACGGAGAACCGGTGGGTATGGTGATGGATTATCTGGGCATCGCGATGGCCGAGGTCGCGGCGATTGCGGAGCGGCGCATATTCCGATTGACAGACGGCAAGTTGAATGCCGGGCTGCCCCCGATGCTGGTCGATCATCCTGAAGCGGCGGGACTTAATTCAGGTTTAATGATGCCACAGTATACTGCAGCATCGTTGGTTCTCGAATCGCAGACTCTGGCAACGCCGGACAGTGTTCATTCGCTGCCCACTTCGGGAGAGCAAGAGGACCACAACGCAAATTCAATGACGGCAGCTCGACATGCCGCAAAAATCATGCGCAATACGGCGCATGTCCTGGCCATCGAGCTCTATACGGCGGCCCGCGCAGTGGATTTAAGACTGCGGTTGCTGCCCGAAGCTAGATTGGGCCGGCAGACCCAGGCACTCCATGAGATCGTTCGGAAACAGGTGGCTTATCAGGCCGGCGATGCCTGGTGGGGACCAGAGATTGAGAGAGTGCGCGAATTGATCGATGCGGGTGTTTGCCGGATGATAGAGTAGTAATGAGGATTTTAGGAATTTAGCGATATGAAGAAACCGCTTTCTAGGCGCGATTTTATGCGTATGTCTGTTCTGGCAATGGGCAGCCTGGCTGCTCGCCCGTGGGAGTATTGGATGCAAACGACAGCGGATTGGCCGGACGCCGAGAAGCTGGGGCGGGTGTGTTTGGGAAAGGTGTTTGTACGCTCCAAGCCACGACCGGATGCCGATGTGACAAAGGAGATTTTTGACGACGCGCTGGTGGTGTGGCTGCGCGAGGTGGTCGGCGAGTCGTCTTATGGTTCGCGGCGTTGGGTGGAAACACCAGATGGGTATATTTATGCGCCGCGGCTGCAAATGGTTTATAACAAACCCAACGAGGTGTTGAAGGATTTGCCTGTTCACGGGGGTGAAACCGGATTTTGGGGCGAGGTGACGGTGCCTTATGTGGACCTAATCATTGGCAACCCGCCCATCCGAACACCGTCGTTGAAAGATATCACTTTTCCGCGACATTATTACAGCCAGGTGGTGTGGATTGATGGGATGAAGACGGGCTCGGATGGAAAGCCCTATTACCGGATCAATCAGAAGTTTGGCACCTACGGCGATTTGTTCTGGGCTGCGGCGGAGGCATTTAAGCCGCTGACCGAAGAAGACATTGCGCCAATCCACCCGGATGTAGAAAACAAGAAAATCGTGGTCAACCTGACGCACCAAACCCTGGCGTGTTATGAGGGGAACACCGAAGTGCGTTTTTGCAGGGTCTCCACCGGGGCGAAATTTGACTACCTGGGCAACCCGGTGGACAAATGGTCGACCCCGCCCGGTCCGCACCCGATCTATCGGAAGTTGATCTCTCTGCACATGAGCGGGCAAACCACCGGCGATTACCCGGCGGTACCGTGGACTTGTTTCATTACCGGCGAGGGCGTGGCTGTCCACTCGACGTATTGGCACAACGAATATGGGACCCCGCGTTCTCATGGCTGCATCAACGTCCACCCGGATGATGCGCGGTTTGTCTTCCGCTGGACGAATCCGGCGGTGGGCTATGTGCCGGGCGATGTTGACATCAGCAGTCAGTGGCCGCCTGCCGGCACCATTGTTGATGTAGTGGAATAGTCAGGATTACCGGTAGGGGAGAAAAGGAAGAGCAGGATGGAAGTATCTCTATGGATTGCGTTTCTGGCGGGGATGGCCTCATTCCTGACCCCGTGCGTTTTTTCACTGGTTCCCGCTTATATTGGTTACCTGAGCGGTCGTTCCCTGGCAGATAGCAGCGCGACCGCCAAGCAAAACCGCCTGGAGACGCTGGCTCATGGTTTTGCCTTTGTCCTGGGATTTAGCGTTGTGTTCGTGCTGCTGGGCATTACAGTGTCCGTGATCGGCAGCTTGCTTTACAGCTTACGAGACTGGCTGGCGAAGATTGGCGGGGTGGTTGTGGTGCTGTTTGGTTTACACATGACAGGAATCCTGCGAATACCATTCCTGGATTATGATTTGCGTCCGCAGTCTCAGGGAGACCGGCAAAGAAGCTACATTTCCTCTTTCCTGCTGGGAATCTTCTTCTCAGCGGGGTGGTCACCTTGTGTGGGGCCGGTGCTTGGGTCGATCTTGACGTTGGCTCTCAACGGCGGGTCGATTTCGCAGGGTGTGTCGCTGCTGTCGGTGTATTCATTGGGGCTGGCGATTCCCTTCCTGGCTGCGGCTTTAGGTATCGGCTGGGTCGGAACCATCTTGCGGAAATACCGCAAGGTGATGCACTATGTGGAAATTGTAATGGGCGTGATTTTAATCATCGTCGGCGTAATGTTGTTTTTGGGTACCTTTGAGCAGTTAGGCCGGTTTGGCCCATTCGTGGATTTCGGACTCTAGGCATGAAGCGAGCAAACGGTTTTCTCATTCTGGCTGCCGGACTCCTGATTGGGGCCGGAATTGGGATCATCGTTTTGTTTTGGGGACCACGGGGTAGCGGGAAGGAAGCTCAAATTCCACCAGCGGTGGGTTTGAAGGCGGCTGACTTCTCGATCTCAACCCTCACGGGTGAGATGATCAAGATGGATTCGTTGCGAGGGCAAGCGGTGGTGCTAAATTTTTGGGCAACCTGGTGCCCGCCCTGCAAGGAAGAAATGCCGTTGCTGGATGCCTACGCTAAAGATCTGGCTGAAGAGGCATTCTTCCTGGCAATTGATGCTGAAGAAGATGATGCTGTGGTCCAAAATTATATTGATCAGAGTGGTGTAGAACTGGCCATTGGCATGGACCGGGATGGCGGCGTGGCAGATCAATATTTTGTGCACAGCTTTCCGGTGACATTTTTTATCGATCGGGATGGCATCATCCGCGCACAGCACATCGGACAATTGAACGAGAAACTATTGGTAAAATACCTGGCGGAAATAGGAATTGAACCATGACCATTGTGACACTGTACTACCGAGACCATGATGAGCCCACGATGCGGGTGAGAGATTCGCTTGATAAGCTTCAGGAAAATTACCCTCACCAGTTAGTGTTAATAGACATAGCAACCGAGCCTTCCTTGCAAGCGATTTACAGCACGCGAGTGCCGGTGATCCAAATTGGCCCTTACAAGTTGGAGGGCGAGGTGTCACAGGAGAGGTTGCAGATTGCATTGGGGGCTGCGCGAGATCGCCAGACTCAGCTTGAGAAAGTGGATCAAGATGCGTATCGGAATTTGGTGAAGAAAGGCAAGACGGTCAATTCGGGCGACCGGTTGTCCTATTGGATTTCCAAGAACTATATTCACGTGTTCAATGTGCTCATGGCGATCTATGTAGGGCTTCCGTTCCTGGCGCCGGTACTGGCTAGAAATGGGGCTGAACTGCCCGCAACCATCATCTACCGGGTCTATGGCGTGTTGTGTCACCAGCTAGCATACCGCTCCTGGTTCTTGTATGGCGAGCAACCTTATTATCCGCGTGAATTGGCGGGTGTTCCCAACGCTGTCACATATGAACAGATGTCTGGGAAGGAAGCCGAAGACATTTTGGAGGCGCGCTACTTTATTGGGAATGATGTGGTGGGGTATAAAGTCGCGTTGTGTGAACGCGACGTGGCAATGTACCTGACCATGTTAGCATTTGGGATCGCATTTTGGTTGACCGGGAAACGAATCCGATCGATCCCGTGGTACCTGTGGGTTGTGGTTGGCCTGGGGCCCATTGGTCTGGATGGGTTGTCTCAGTTGCCCAGCGTTATCGCAAATTTGCCGGGATGGCTTCCTATACGCGAAAGCACGCCGTTTTTGCGGACGCTGACCGGCGGGTTGTTTGGTTTGATGACTGCCTGGTATCTATACCCGATGATTGAAGAAACGATGGGTGAGACCCGGCGACTGGTGGCACGAAAGATGGCGACAGCAGCACAGTTGGCGGATAAGGAATAAAGGGATGCCATTTTCCCAACCCGATGGCCTGCGGTATTTTAGCTTTGAATTGTTGTCAGGTTGTTCCGTATGGCAGGGTATCTTCACCCGGCATGGAGGCGTTAGCCCGGCGCCCTGGGATTCGTTGAATCACGGCGGAACCGTGGGCGATAGCAGGCAGCATGTGATTGAAAACCGGCGAAGGACGTTCCAGGTGTTTGACCGCGAGGTAGAGAGCATCTATGATGTCTGGCAGGTTCACGGAACAAAGGTGATTTGCACCGACAATCCGCGCCCATTGGACGCGCCTCACCGGGAAGCGGATGGGATTGCGACGGACAAGCCAGGGGTGACTTTGTTTATGCGCTTTGCCGATTGCGTGCCTTTATTTTTCCACGATCCTACAAGAGGCGTAGTGGGGATTGCCCATGCGGGCTGGAAGGGGACGATCCACCGGATTGGGGCGGTTATGGTCGAGACTCTGCAAGCGAATTATGGTTGTGATCCGAAGAATATTCTGGTAGGGATCGGTCCTTCTATCAGCGTCGAGCGTTATCAAGTGGGCACTGAAGTGGCTGAACAGGTGGAGAGCAATTTTGGTGACGAAGCGAAGGCCATTTTGCATAACAAGCGCAGCGGAGTGTTTCTGGATTTGTGGGAAGCTAACCGACTGGCGTTATTGCGATCAGGGGTGCGCTCCGAGCATATTGAAGTTTCAGGTATCTGCACAGCGCTGAATACCGGGGATTGGTTCTCGCACCGAGCGGAGAGCGGCAAGACAGGACGATTTGGCGCTCTGCTGGCTTTGAAATAAGGGGTGGAGATGCCTGATGCAGTCCTGGTGGAACGAATTGCAGCCAACCTGGCAATGGTGCAGAACCAGATTGCTGTCATGTGCCGGCGAGCGGGACGAGCGGCGGATTCGGTCAGGTTGGTTACTGTGACCAAAGGGCAATCGGTGGCGGTGATTGAAGCCGCTCTGCAAGCGGGCGCTGATTGGTTGGGCGAGAACTACCCTGAAGAAACACTGCCAAAGATGATGGAAGTTGGGGACCGATATCCGGTTCAGTGGCACATGATCGGGCACTTGCAGAGTAGGAAGGCAAAAATCGTGGCGCAGCATTTCGATATGCTCGAGTCGCTTGATTCGGTCGACCTGGCTTTGCGGATGGACCGGCTGGCTGCCGAAAACGGCCGGAAACTGCCGGTTTTGTTAGAGATCAACGTGAGCGGAGAGGCGAGCAAGGGTGGTTTCTGTGGTTGGGAGGAGAGGCGCTGGGATGAGCTTGCAGATGAGCTTTCTCCTGTAATGCAGTTGGCCAATCTGGAGGTGCGCGGTTTGATGACCATGCCGCCCTTTGCGGAAGACCCGGAAACGGTCCGACCTTTTTTTCAGCGGCTGGCTAAGCTGAAGGATTATTTGTGTGGACGGTTTTCAGATTGCGATTTATCGCATCTTTCGATGGGAACCAGTGGTGATTATGGGACGGCGATTGAAGAAGGTGCTACAATCGTGCGAATTGGTACCGCGATTGTTGGCCCGCGACCCAAAAAGTTAGTATAATTTCATCCTATGATATCTTTCTTAATAATGCTTATCCGTACTGTTGCGCAGGTATTATCTCTGATCGTGATTGCCGATGCGCTGCTGTCTTTCTTCATGTCACCTTACCATCCGGTGAGAGAAGCATTAGGAAGAATTCTCCAACCGTTGTATAATCCTATTAGGAAAGCAATACCGCCTGCAGGTGGATTTGATTTTAGTCCGATTGTATTGATCCTGGCTATTCAGGTGGCCGAGTATATTTTGATCGCACTTCTGTCGGGTATCGGGTGAGAACATGAAACAAGAGCGACAATTTCGATTACATAATGGTGTCATGGGTTCCGCGGTGACTGTGCGCTTGGTTCCGCGGGCGAGCAAAAATGAAATCAGTGAGATTCTTAACGATGGTACGATCAAGATTCGTCTGACCTCGTCTGGTTCCCAAAGCGAGTCCAACAAAGCTCTGGTAGCATTTCTGGCCGGCGTGTTGGACGTTGAACCTGGCCGGATCGAGATTGTGGCCGGGGAGACAGGGAAAGAGAAATTAGTCACCGTCCAGGATATGGATACGGAGACGGTTCAACAAAAGATTTTGGATCAGTTAGCCTGAAAGTTCAGGGCTAGCTGTTATTATCCTTGTAACTACTCAGTCAGAGGTGGAAGAGGCCTGAATTTGAGGTGTAGTGGGGTGCGAAGCACCCCACTACACCTCAAATTCAGGGACTTTCATCGCCCTCTGAGCAGTTACTTAACCGTAACCATATTGCTGCGGAGAGGGCATCTCTACTCCGCAGGATGTTAGGTATCGCAGTGTTCGCAAGGCGACTTCTTGCATTTCCGGCTGGTTACCGTAGTACAACTTGAACAACTCGATGAAGGTCTTCTCTACGGGATGATCTTTGAGGTATTCAAGGGCCATGACCTGGTCGTCGGCTGTGCCGGAGGTGAGAGCCAGGAGCAGCGTTTCGATGGGAGTGTCGCCAGGGAGGACGCCCTGACCGTGCTGGGCTGAGAACTCAATCAACCAGGGTGATTCCCATGCGGGGGGCAGCGGTTTGGGGATGTACGGGTTGGGGTTCTGGAGTTCTTCCACGGCGTTCGCGGCTGCATTCCGAACAACCCACTGCCCGTCTTCCACGGTCATTTTTTCGAGCAGTTCTTTGGTCCAGGGTTCGCGCACACGCAGCAAGCCAAACACCGCGGCGCGGCGGGTGAGCAGATCGTCCACGTGGACAGCTTCTTTGAGCGTCTCTGGGCCGAGTTCCGGGATGAAGATTATGGCTTCGGCTGCGGCCTGACGCAGCGCTTCATCGCCTTGCATTAACGCTTCGGCTACTACTCTGAGGGCTTGCTCGGAACGAATGGCTGCCAGGGAGAAACAAGCGGCATTGCGCACTTCCGTCTCCGCATCGGCAAGCATCTCCATCAGATTATTCACTACGGCAGGGTCGCCGAATGCGCCCGCACCCAACGCGGCGATCTGGCGGACCGCGGCGGATTGAGACAGAAGGAGCTGCTGGAATAGCTTGAGCACGGAAGCGTCGTTCATTCCGGTGAAGGCTGCCAGGAAGCGGGTGCGCAGGCTGAGGGGGAGCATTTCAGTTTGGATTAAACCGGCGAGCCCGCGCAAGACTGACGAGCGCCAGGGGGCGTTGGCAGGGGAATCGGGAAGCCATCGAGCGGCAGTGAGCAAGCGGCGGTAAAGCGGCAACTCTTCTGAACGGAGGAAGTTGTCAATCCAGGCGATTTCTTTTCCGCGAAGCGCAGTGTAACGCAATGCCTGACTGCTGTAATTCCAGTAGGGATTTTGTAGGGCGGTGTTAATATCCTCATCGAACAGCGCGTAACAGCTTAAGTACCCCGCAAGCACGGGGGTGAAAAAGCTAATCTGGTTATTCGCGTGTTCAACCAGCAAGCCATTGTTGGATAACGCGATGATCATCAACTCGCCGGCAGAGGAGATGAGGTCGCCGCCTTTTTTGCCTGTGCCCTTGCGAGCTCGCTCTAACGGCGATTCGGCTTCAACCTCATCTTCGGCGGGTTGGGCCTGGACGGGGGCCATTGAGGTGAGGATTTTTTCAAGGTGATTGTAAGGCAAGGCTGCTTTACCCTGCACGACGAATTCGCGGGCCAGCGCTTCCAATGCGGGGCGAGTTACAGGGCCCGCGATCAGGCGGGAGATGTAGGTTTCAATGGCGCCAACCGCCGAAGCGGCCTTCAGGTCGCCTGTATAGGCCCCCCAGACTTTGAAGGTCCATTCCATGGGGCTCCAGGCGCCCCTTTCGCCACGCAGCCAATTGTTGATGAGCAAGGGGGAAACAGGCTGGGTGGAGGTTTGGCGAGTGATTTCTGGAGCGATATGGGTCATCCAGTTTTGTGTCCAACGCTCGAGATATTCGGTGCGCTGGGCATCGTTCCAGGAGGTCAGGGCAAGGGGAACGAAACCTAATTTGCCGAGACCATCAAAGAATTCGTAGTTTGCGGCAGCGATGATTTGAGTTTTGGGGTACTTATCCAGCAATTTGGACAAATAGGCGGCGACGGGTGGAAGATCGGCTGGGGGCAGTTCGTCGATCCCATCCAGAATGAGCAAGACATTTCCTTCGATCAACTGGTCAGTTAAGAAGCGGAGCAGTTGATTTTGGACGAGAACGGACACACGCGAAAGGAAAGTTTTGTGCAGATTCGCCAGAGGGTCGGATGCCTCTTCGGGAAGCGTGGTATCCAGATCGAGGATGTGGGTATAGAGTGGGGTACGCTCAGCCAGGTGTCCGGCGGCGGGATCCTGGCGGGAGATGATCGAGGCCAGGTAGGCCAGGGCAACCGTCTTGCCGCTCCCAGGGCGACCTACCAGGGCGATTTGGCAGCGGTGCTCGAGAGCTTCCGCTAGCGAGAGCGTAGGTACGTTGAAAGGAGATGAAAATTCGGGCCAGTCGGGGAGATAGGGGATGATTTGCTCAGCCAATGATAGCGATGGGCCGGGAGAATCTGGTTCAATTGTGGCCGGGGGGGCCAGCAGGCGGGGGGTGATCAGAATTTCATCGAGCGAGAAAAGCGAAGCGGCCAGATGAGCGCGCTGAGCCCGGCGGATGGCGTCTTTTCGAATTGAGTCGTTGACGCCTACGAGATTGCGCAGGCGCATCTCTCGGAGGTAGTTTTTATACCAGGCGACTGCCTTGGGGATGAGGGGTTTTAAGCGCCAGACGAGGAACCAGAACAGCGTAGCGGCAATAAAGCCGATCAAAAAAGAAAGCAAATCGATGCTCGGGAATTTAAACATATCTTATCCTGCGAACAGAACTCTGCCACATGAGGAGCAATAGTGCAACGCAGATTGCAGGCGGGCAGCCTGGGCTTCGGCTGGGCGAATGGGCGCGCCACACGTTGAACAGGTCTCGTCATCGATGCAGGCGACGGCAATGCCTTTGCGCTGCTCACGAATACGGTTGTAAATCTGAAGATTGGCTTCCAGAATAGGAGATAAGGCCGCAGAGCGTTCGGTTTCGAGTCGCTGGCGAGTCTTGAGAAGCTGGTCGCGCTCTCCGGTCAGGCCGGCTTTGGCCTGGATAACCTCGGCCTGGGTTTTCTCGAGGTCGCTATCGGCGGTAGAAGCGGCTTGTTCTGTTTCTTCTAACGCAATCATCGTTTCTAGCTGGCGGTCTTCGAGGGTGGCCAGGTGCCGTTTGAGCGATTCGATTTCTTTCTGGAGATCTTGCAACTCTTTGGGGTTCTGTATTCTGCCTCCATATAAGGAGGCTTCTGATTGCTCAATTTTGACTTTCTGATCACTGACGAGGTGGTCGGCATTGCGTGCTTCGAGACGGGCGCTTTCCAGGTTGTGGAGGGCGATGTCTTTGGTCTGGCGAGCGGCACGGATACGCTCATCTTCGGAAAGTAGCCGGTCGATCTCGGCTACGCGCGCTAAAACCTGATCTAATTGCGAGTCCAATTTTTGGAGAAGGTATAAATGGGCTGACTGATTCATATACTGATTATAGGGTTGCTTGACAATCAAGACAAGGCATTTCAGGGTACGGTTCTGGTTGCGAGGCCCATTAATCTCAAGTATACTCGTTGCAGATATGGTCTCCCGACGTAGATTTTGGTTTCTCCTCATTCTGGTATTGGTAGCACAGATCATTCCTTTCGGGGCTGCGCTGATGCGCGGTTCGGAAGGCCTGATCTTTGGCGGCTTTGTGTTGAATCCGATAGACGGAAATTCCTACCTGGCCAAGATGCAGTTGGGTTGGATGGGAGGGTGGGAGTTCCGCCTGCTGTACTCGGCCAATTCCGGTGGTGGGGCATTCCTGTTCTTGTTTTATATTTTGCTGGGGCACCTGGCGCGTTTGATTGGACTGCCCGTGGTGGTTGTGTTCCATGTGGCCCGCATCCTGGCGAGTGTGGGACTATTCTTTGCGGTAGCCCGGTTCTTTGAGCAGGTGTTTGGGGAAAACCAACACATGGCGGAGCGCGCGTTCACGCTGGCGATGGTCGGCGGCGGGTTGGGGGTCCTGGTGTTGTTCGGTGGATACCTGCCGGCGGATGTGTGGGTGGCAGAAGGATATCCTTACCTGTCCATGTTCCTCAACCCACATTTTCCTTTGGGGCTGGCGCTGATCTTGTGGTTGATCCAACCGGAAGATGGCACCCGGCTCGCCGGGTGGCCCTGGTTGAGGTTGATCTTGGGGCTGCTGCTGTCCATCATCCAGCCGTTTGGAGTGGTCATTGTGGCTGTCGTGATGAGCCTGGAAGTGGTCTGGACCTGGTTGGAGGAGCGAAAATGGAAACCGGGCGGGTTGGTGTGGAGCCTGGCGTTGGGCGGTCCCTGGTTGGTATACCAGTTTTGGGCCATTCGCAGTGATCCGGTTCTGAGACAGTGGGATGCGCAGAATTTAACTCCGGCGCCGCCGTTGTGGGATTTGCTGTTATCTCTATCGCCGGCCTTGCTGTTGGCGAGCGTTGGAGTCTACCGGTTGTGGAAAGAGCGAGCACTACCGGGCAGGCGGGTGTTGATTGGATGGGCAATCGCAGGGTTGGTGCTGATTTACTTGCCATTTAGTTTACAACGCCGGTTCATGACCGGGATCTATGTGCCGATGGCGGGGCTGGCGGTATTTGCAGTGGAGTGGTTGTGGTCGACGAAACAGCCGCGCTTGAGGTGGGTATGGCCTGGGTTGGTGGGTGCCAGTGTGCTGACCAACCTGATGATGCTGCTAATCACCACGATGGGCGTGGCGGGGAAAGACACCAGCAAGCTGTTTTTGACCATCGCGGAACGGGATGCGTTGATGTGGGTTCGAGAGGAAACACCCAAAGAGGCAGTTGTGCTTGCGTCGCCCGACATGGGGATGTATGTGCCTGCCTGGACGGGGCGGAGAACAGTCTACGGGCATCCCTTTGAAACGGTGAATGCGGAAGAAGAAGAACTGTTGTTGACTCGATACTTGTCGGGCGATATGAGCGTTGAGGATGGAGAGGGGTATCTTCGAGAGCGTCAAGTAGCTTACTTAATTCGAGGCACAAGAGAAGCGGGTATGGGGACTCCGCCTGATTTGTATTCACGTTCGCTGGTATATGATGTGGGCGGCGTGCAGATTTATGCCGTGAGCCCCGAATGAACGCAGCCATGACTCAATGGGTAAAGCGACATGGCTGGTGGTTCGTTTTCCTCCTCCCGGTGCTCATCTTCTTGCCCGGGATAGGCGGCTTCACCTTCATCCAGGGCACAAGCTTCAACGATATCGCCATCAGCCATTACCCGATGGCGGTGTATATCCAAACGGCGATCCGCGAGACCGGCCAGATTCCATTGTGGTCGAACACGATTTTGAGCGGGTTTCCGCTGGCTGCAAATCCATTGGCGAGCCTGTTCTACCCGCCGCAGTGGTTGGCGTTGCTGTTGCCCCTGCCTTTCGGGCTGAATTTAGTGGCTATACTGCACATGATGTTCGGCGGGGTGGGCATGTATCGGCTGATGCGCCAGGAAGGGGTGAGCGGCGCGGCGGCGTTGATGGGCGCGGTGGCTTTCGAAGCCATGCCCAAGCTGGCTACCCATTGGGCGGCAGGACACCTCACCCTGGTTTATGCGGTCTCCTGGACACCCTGGCTGCTGCTGGCTGAGCGCAAAACGAGACAAAAGGGGGCTTTTTGGCAGTTGCTGCCTGGGGCGGTGTTAGGCGCAATTGCTTTGGCTGATCCGCGCTGGTTGATTCCGGCGGGGCTGCTTTGGGTTGGATACCGGTTTCTGGCGGATAAGTGGCAAGGGTGGAGAACGCTGGCGATCAAGATGGGGTGGAGCGCGGCTTGCGGCGTACTGGCTGCGGGACTCGCGGCGAGTTTATTGTTGCCGTTGTTGGAGTACAGCCGGCTTTCCTCCCGCAGCGCGATGGGCACAGAAGATGTGCTTGCGTACTCGCTGCCGCCGGAACGATTGTTGGGGTTGATCATCCCAGACAGCGGATCGAGCGTAGAGGGAGTCGTGTATCCGGGCGTGCTGGTGCTGGCATGCGTGTTGTTCGCGGTATGGCTGCCGCCTGCGCGGCGTAAGAGTGTCTTCTGGTTAGGGACAGCGCTGTTTGGTGTGTTGTATGCTCTGGGAGAAGCGATGCCGGGGATGAATTTGCTGGCGCAGCTTCCGGGGTTCAATATGGTGCGCGTGCCGGCTCGGATGATTTTTCTGACCGGAATGGGACTCGCCGCTGCTTTGGCCTGGGTAGCACATACATTTATCGAGGCTCGTGGCGAGGGGATTCGACTGGGAAAATGGAACCCCAACCTGGCGCTGACAGGACTGGCGGCAATCGTCGTTTTGTTGGGCGTGGCGGTTGGATTGGCAAGCGGAGAGTTCCCCTGGCGGTTTGCCTGGAGCGGCGCGGGATTGGTGCTGGCGATGATCTGGATTGGACGAGCGATCAAGAGACCAGTGGGGAGCGGCTGGGTTGGGTTGGGAATTGCTTTTCTGATGATCGATCTATGCGGGGTGAGCCTGACGGGATTGGCGTTTGAGTCGAAGCAGGCGGTGACACAGGCTGGTGATGCAATTGTGCAGCTCATGAAGGCACAAAGCGCTCCATTGGGCTTATTCCGGGTGTATTCACCCTCGTACAGTATTCCCCAACAGGTTGCGGTTGTGAATGGGTTGGAGTTGGCTGATGGCGTCGACCCCTTGCAGTTGATGGAATACGTGAATTTCATGGAGCGAGCCACTGGGGTCCAGCGGGCGGGGTACAGCGTGACCATGCCGCCGTTTGCCAGCGGAGACCCGGCTGAGGCAAACCGTCTGGCTGTGCCCGATGCGAGGTTGTTGGGATTGTTGAATGTTGCTTTCGTGGCAGCCGAGTTCGATGTGAATGCGGAGGGGCTGGAGTTGATTGATCGGGTGGGCGACACCCGGGTGTATCGTAACCGGTTTGTTCAACCACGGGCGTGGGTGCAGTCAGCGGACTCCGCGCTGGGTGAGGGTGCTTCTCGTCCGGTAAGCATGAAGAAAACGGCGAACACGATTGAAATCCAGGCGGAGGGACCGGGCCTGCTGGTAGTGAGTGAAATGACCTATCCCGGGTGGAAACTGCGTGTAGACGGCGAGAGTCGCGAGTTGACTGTGGTAGACGATCTGTTGCGCGGCGTGGAGCTTGACGCGGGCGCTCATGTAGTCGAGATGGTTTTCAGACCAACTTCGGTGTATGCGGGAATAGTTATTAGCCTAGCGTTCCTGGCAGGGATGATTGCTTTATGGGTGGGGAGGCGGAAATGATCGATGTTGGAGAGCGGAAGTGGGTGCTGCGATTTGCCGGAATTTTTATGCTGGTGACGATGCTGCCCTATGTGATCGGATATTTCGCCGCGGGAGCGGAATGGCGCTATTCGGGATTATTGATCGCGGCTGAAGACGGTAACTCGTATCTGGCGAAAATGATGTTGGGTAGTAGCGGAGACTGGTTGTTCCGGACCCCCTATACGCCTTTCGAGCAGGCCGGATTTTTAGCATTTTTCCCTTATATTCTCTTGGGTAAGTTAGTATCGCCTCCGGGGGCTCACGAGCAATTGGTGGCCTTGTTTCATGCCTTCCGCATAGCCGGGGGCTTCTTGTATATCTACGGAAGCTATGTGTTCATTGCGCAGTTCTTGCAAGAAATCCGCTGGCGCAGGTGGGCTGTAGTGCTGGCGACTGCGGGCGGCGGACTGGGATTCCTCTCGGTGCTGGGTCTGGGGAGTTTGTGGGGAGAGCGGCTGGCGCTGGAGTTCTACTCGCCGGAAACCTTTGGATTCCTCTCGGTATTGGCGCTGCCACATCTGGCGGCCGGGCGGGGAATGCTTCTGCTAGGTTTGAGCGCCTACGTCAGGGCGAAGGATGATGCGCGGCCATTTCAGCGGGGACTTCTTGCGGGTTTGTGGTGGCTGGGGTTGGGTTTCATGCAACCGTTGACGGTGGTGGTGGCCTGGGCAATTGCCGGGGCGCACCTTGTGGGTGGAGCGGTGGGGTGCGCTTTGAAGCGACTGGATTGGGGAACCTGGCGAAGCTACCTGCTTAAGGCCGTTGGCATGGGACTGATATCGATGCCGATGGTGGTCTATACCTTTGTCTCGTTCCAGGTCGATCCCTTCTTGAAGAACTGGCAGACCCAAAATATCATCACCTCTCCACCCTTTACCAATTACGTACTGGCTTTTGGTGTGGCGTTTATCGTGGGCTTAAGTGCGGTGTGGCGCGTGGTGCGCAAGATGGAGTGGGGAGCCTTGTTGCTGGTGACCTGGGTGGTGATTTTCCCCCTGTTGGCTTATGCGCCCTATAATTTGCAGCGCAGGCTGCCGGAGGGTGTTTGGGTGGCTTTCGTTCTACTGGCCCTTTTGGGAGTGAGCCAGTGGAAGCCGCTTGGGCAAAAATTTGGGACAGGCCTGCTGGCGGCGGGCATGTTATCTTCGTTGATCTTATTCCTGGGCGGGTTGATTGGGGTGACCCAACCGGATAGGCCCTTGTTTGTTCCAGCGGCGGAAGTGGAAATGCTGGAAGCTCTGTCGGAAATTGCTCCAAAGGGAGCGGTTGTGATGGCAAGTTATGAGGTTTCAAACGAGCTGCCCGCCTGGGCGGCGGTGACCACGTTGATCGGGCACGGACCGGAGAGTGTGCGGTTGGCGGAAATCCGCCCGAGGGTGGAAGCCTTTGCTGAACTAAAGACAACAGACCTTGAGCGGAAAGAACTGTTGGATGAATTTGGTGTGGATTACGTGATTCTAGAGGCGGTCAATTTCCCGAAAATCCGCTGGGTACCTGAGCTGTCAGAATTCTTAACACTGGTATATAGCAATGAGCAATGGAAAGTTTTCCAGGTGGAGCGTTAAGTTGAAACGTGTCTCGCTGCCTATGATCTCGGTTGTGGCAGGACCGTTGATCCTGCTGGGTGGGGCGCTGCTCAGCGGGCAGGCGCTATTCTGGGGAACACCATCGTTGCAATTTGTGCCGTGGTGGGTGGAGGCCTGGGAGCAGATCCGCGTTGGCTCGCTGCCGCTGTGGAACGACTTCAACGGGATGGGAGCGCCTCTGGCGGCAAATTATCAGAGCGCATTGTTCTACCCGCCAAACTGGATTTTATTGATCTTCGCGGCGATTAGCGGCGCGAAGGGCGTTGCCTGGGGGTATACGTTGTTGGCGGCAATGCACCTGGCTTGGGGCGGCCTGGGAATGGTGGCGCTGCTGCGACGGCTTGGGGCGGGTGAATTGGCCCAGGCTGTGAGCGGGCTGGCGTTTGGGTTGAGCGGTTACCTGGTGGGCAGGCTGGAATTCTTCAGCATGGTGTGGGTGGCGGCCTGGCTGCCGTGGATCATTCGTTACGCAGACGAGATTGCAAGCCCTGCGCGGAGTGTGGATGAACAGCAAAAATCCAATCTCTCTATATATCTGGTGTTGGCTCTGGGGATGCAGATGCTGGCGGGGCATGCACAGTTAACCTGGTACTCGATTTTGTTGACCGGGGCGTGGGTGTTGATAGGAGCGTTGCGCGGCGGCTGGCGCAAGGTGGCCCCGGCAGTGCTGCGCCTGGCGATCGCAGGTGTCCTGGCGGCGGGGTTAGCGGCTGTCCAATTGGCGCCGACGGCGGAGTACTTGATGCAGTCGCAACGATCCGACGAAGTGGACTACGAATTCGCCATGACCTATTCCTTTTGGCCGTGGCGGTTTATCACGATGGCAGCGCCGGACTTCTTTGGGAATCCAGGCGCAGGAGATTATTGGGGGTACGCCAGCTTTTGGGAAGACCATGCTTATCTGGGTGTACCTGTAATGTTGCTTGCATTTTCGACCATTCCTGCAATGCTGAAACGTAGGAGAGAGCCGGCGACACGCAGCCAAGACCGCGGGGTTATGGCGTTGCTGTGGGGGATTGTAATCGTCTCTTTTGTGCTGGCGTTAGGACAAAACACTCCCGTGTTTCCGTTTTTGTTCGAACATGTGCCGACCTTTGATATGTTCCAGGCCCCTGCGCGGTATTTGATTTGGGCCAGCTTTGGTCTGGCGGTGTTGGGCGGGTTGGGAGCGGATCGCTGGCGCTGCCCCGAGAAGCGTGGTCTCTACTGGCTGCGGCTGGGAACGGCAGGAATGTTTGCTGTGACATTGGGGGCGGGAATTGCCTGGCAGACCATGGGGGATGTGCAACTGACGTTCATCAGGGCGACTGCACTGGCTGGTGGGTGGGCGCTGGGCACGGGACTGTTCACGCTGCTCATACCGTTGGCGGAAAAACACGGCAAAAAGCAACTATGGAATGTTGGGGTGATTTTGTGGCTGGCGGCAGATTTGCTGGTAGCAGGATGGATGCTCAATCCAACGACCAGTCTCAATCTCTATGGGGAATCTACGAAACAGGTTCAGGCGATGAGAGAGGATTTGGGCGATGGGCGGTTGTTCATCAGCGATGTGGAACTGGATGATATTAAATTCAAACGTTTCTTTCGCTTCAAAGATTTTTCGGCGATAGAAGATTGGCGCAATTTGAGGGAAACGATCCTGCCCAATATCGGCATCATCGACCGGGTAGCCTCGGCGAACAATTTCGACCCATTGCTCCCTGGGCGATATTCTGAGTGGATGGTCACGTTGCAAGGGTTGGACACGCCTGTTTGGCGGCAATGGTTGGCCTGGATGAATGTTCGTTTGGTCGAACAGATCGATGCCAGTGTTCCTGGCGGAGTCCGGTTTAGCGCCGTGGATGGCGGAAAGCGATATGGGTGGTACCGGTGCGTGTTGACTGTAAACGATGCCGACACAGCGCTGGCTGTATTGGAGCAGGGCGAGAACAGCGAGCGCCTGGTGGTGGAAGGGAATGTTCCCAATGCAGGTCAACCCTGCGCAACGGAGGGGGGAGTACAGATATCTGAGCAGGGGTGGAAACCCAACCGAAAGACGATTGAGGTGACCGCGGATGCGCCGGGCTGGTTGATGGTATCGCAAACATGGTATCCGGGCTGGATTGCCAGGGTGGATGGAAAGAGGACAACGCTGCTTCACGCAAATTACCTGTTCGTGGGCTTAGAAGTCCCCGCAGGGCAACATACGGTGGAGTTAGTTTACCGACCGAATTCCTTTGTGTTTGGACTATTGTTGAGTATACTAGTAGGGATCATCTTGCTGGCATGGAAAACTGGCTGGCTGGACCGCATCTCTCGTTACAAATCATAAGAACCTATCCAAAAATTCGCCCCCCAAGAATTTTAGGATAAAAAAATAATATCTCTTCGACCACGGAGCCTGACGAATGGACACTGCTTCAAAGAACTTGACCGTATCTGATATTCAGAGTTTTGGCCAGAAACTGATGAACAACCTCGAGCAAGTGATTGTGGGCAAGCGCTCTGTGTTGGAATTGACGGTGATTGGGTTGTTGTGTCAAGGGCATATATTGATCGAGGATGTGCCTGGTGTGGGTAAAACAATGCTGGCGCGGAGCCTGGCGAAATCGCTGGGCTGCACGTTCAATCGGATCCAGTTCACTCCCGATATGTTGCCGAGTGACGTGACCGGTGTTTCCATCTTCAACCAGCAGACTCGGGATTTTGAATACCGGGCAGGGCCGATCATGGCTCAGATTGTGCTGGCGGATGAAATCAACCGGGCCACTCCGAAGACTCAGTCCGCGCTGCTGGAGGCGATGGAGGAGCGGCAGGTTACGGTGGACGGCATCACACACCCGATGCCCGCACCCTTCATGGTGCTTGGCACCCAAAACCCGATCGAATACGAAGGTACCTTCCCGCTGCCGGAAGCCCAGTTGGACCGCTTCTTGCTGAGAATCCGATTGGGGTACCCAGCGTTGGAAGATGAAATCAAGATCATGGGCGACCAGCAGTTCCAGCACCCGATCGAGAGTCTGGAGTCGGTGATTTCGCTAGAAGAATTGCAGTCTATGCAAGAAGCAGTCAAGCAGGTATATGTGTCTGGCCCGGTCAAGCGTTACATCGTTGAGATGACCCGGGCATCGCGGGATAATGTTGACGTTTACCTGGGAGCCAGCCCGCGCGGAAGCCTGGGTTTGTTCCGGGCCAGCCAGGCACGGGCTGCCATTCAAGGACGAGATTATGTGCTGCCGGATGACATCAAGTCGCTGGCCGAATTTATTATGGCGCACCGGTTGGTTATCAACCCGGCGGCCCGCTTGAAGAATTTGACGGCGGCCCAGATTGTGAAGGAAATCGTGAGCAATCTGCCGGTTCCGGGCGGCTTGCTGACTAAAGCCTAACACTCTATGACCATCCGGCGTACCTTCTGGGGCGTTCTTATCTTGTTGCTGTTAACCGTGGCGGCCGCCTGGTTCATTCCACGCGCATTGTTTCCGCCTGCTCAATTGGAATTTGAGATCGAGATATTAACCCGTCTGGTGATATTGATCGCCGGTATGATTGTTGTCGCCTGGGTTTGGACGGCTGTATCACTGCTGGGGTTCACGCTGTTTCGGGACGCGCGCGTTTCCAGGCAGCAAGTTGGGCAGATTTTTGAGGAGCGCTACCGGGTGTTCAATATGCTGCCGCTGGCCCGTTTGTGGGTGGAGGTGCGCGATGAGTCGGACATGCCGGGGCAGTTTGGCTCACGGGTCTTGTCACTCATTGGCCCAAAACAGCAGCGGAGTTACGCAGCTTATACCATGTTGAACCGGCGAGGAAAGTTTAATCTTGGGCCAACAGTGATCTCGTCGGGAGACCCGTTTGGGTTGTTCATTCGTTCGAAACGCATCCCGATCAGACAGGAATTGTTGGTGCTTCCCTATGTGGTGGATTTGGATAAGTTCCCTTCGCCGCGCGGGCAGTTCCCCGGCGGGAAGGCGATTTTGCAGAAAGCGACCGAGGTAACCCCGCAAGCGGCAGGCGTACGAGAGTACATGCCTGGAGACGGGTTGCGATCCATTCATTGGCCGACCTCTGCGCGTCGCGACCGCCTGATGGTGAAGGAATACGAACAAGATCCGCAGGCGGATGTGTGGATTTTCCTGGATGCCGACCAATCGGTGCATGCCAGAATTGCGGAAGAAGAAATCACTGAGCGAATTGACCAGTTGTGGTTGTGGAAGTACAACCGTGAAGACCGGAAAATCACCTTGCCGCCGGATACGTTTGAGTACGGCGTCAGCGCTGCGGGGTCTATTGCGAGCTACTATTTGCGCCGCGGGCGGGCAGTTGGGCTGGTGTGCGCGAGTGAAGTGGTGACTGTGCTGCCGCCGGAGCGTGGCGAGCGGCAACTAAACAAAATTCTAGAGAACCTGGCTTATCTGAAGTGCGACGGTAAATTGCCACTCTTGGGACTGGTGGAGGCTGAGTCGCCGCAGCTACCACGGGCAAGTACGGTAGTAGTGATCACGCCTTCGGTGGATGCGACGGTTGAAGTCGCGATGGATGCCTTGCTGGTGAGGCGAATGCGACCAGTGTTGGTGACGGTCGATTTGGACTCGTTTGGCAAAAATCTTGCCACGGCTGAATTCCAGACTCGGGTCCGTTTTCGATCCGTGCCGGTGGTGGTGGTACGAAAAGACGAGCCGCTGAAAGAAGCCTTGGAACGACTTGAAGAGTAAGTTGCAGTCTGAAGCTTAAGGCGTGTTTTATCCGTAAAAGTCAGGCGGTAACTATGATGCTTTAAGGCTGTTTTGGTTCTTCGGATTCGACGGGCACTTCGACTACGACCGGACCGATGTTGTGGGGTAGTGTTTTATGCGCGCCATCACAAAAGGGGAATGTTTTTGAAGCGTAACAGCGGCAAAGGGATACTCGTTCACCGGTTTTGAGGTGGATGATGTGACGGAAATGACCATTTTTTTCAACGGTAGTAAACTCGGGCATAATTACTCCTGAGAGATCGCGTGACCTGTTTCGGCGGTGGGTGAGTCGTGCAGCAATTCTATTGCGTGGGGCAGCACGGGGGCGATGTTGGCCAGATTCTCTAGCGCAGCCTTCGGGCTGCCAGGCAGGTTCACGATGAGGGTTGTATTGCGGATGCCCGCCACTGCGCGGGAGAGCATGGCGTGGGGGGTGATGCGCAGGCTAGCGGAACGCATGGCTTCGGCGAGACCGGGTGCAAGGCGATGGATGACAGACAGCGTAGCTTCTGGCGTGACGTCGCGTGGGGCGAAGCCTGTTCCTCCAGTGGTTAAGACGAGGTCGATCCTCTCGTTGTCAGCCCATTCTACCAGTTTGGCGCTGATGGCAATCTGGTCGTCAGGAAGAATGGCGACATTGGCAACCGTCCAGCCATTTCCCTCACAGAATTTGATAAGCGCAGGTCCCGATGCGTCCGGTCTTTCACCCCGAGAGGAACGATCGGATACGGTCAAAATGGCGACTCGAACGGTCATTGAAGGTCTTCCGATAGACTATGCAAGCGCTGGATGAGCTCGTCCGGCATGTAGGGCTTCATGATAAAAGCGTTCGCGCCGGCGGTCAAACACTTGTCCCGCAATTCCATGCCGGAAGTCATCAATACACGGATGCCAGCTAGTTCCGGGTCCCGGCGGATGGCGCGGACGATATTTAACCCATCAATCTCGCGGATGTGTACGTCGAGCAGCATGAGGTCGGGCATGGTTGCGCGAGTTTGTTCAAGGATGTCGCTAGAAGACATTCCTTCCCAAATCGACACTGAATACCCTTCGATTTCCAAGAGCGTTTTCAAAATCATGCGCATGGTGCGGTCATCGTCCACTAAGAGAAGTTTCATGAAACAGGCTCGCTTTCCTTCTTTGAGCGTTTGCGGGGGGAGGATTTTTTGGCAAGGGGCTCTAAAGCGGTTTCGAGAACCTGGTCGATTTCCTCTACGGGGACGAATCTGATTGTCTTGAGCACTTCTTCGGGGAGCTGTTCCAGGTCTGGTTCGTTTAGCTTTGGGATGATAACGGTTTTTAGCCCGGCGCGATGGGCAGCCAGGGCTTTTTCTTTCAGCCCGCCAATGGGCAGTACCTGCCCGCGCAGCGTGATTTCCCCCGTCATACCAACGTCGGCGCGAACCGGGCGGTTGGAGATGAGAGAAACGAGGGCCGTGACCATGGTGATTCCGGCAGAGGGGCCATCTTTGGGCTGCGCGCCCGAGGGGACATGCAGGTGAATGTCGGCATGGTCAAAGAAGTCGATGGGAATCGAGTAGTGTTCCGCGCGGGAGCGGACTAACGAAAGCGCGGCGCGGGCTGATTCCTGCATGACATTACCCACCGAACCGGTGATGATAAACCCCTTTGATCCTGGCATGCGGGTGGCTTCGATGAACAGAACATCCCCGCCCACCGGAGTCCAGGCCAGGCCGGTCGCAACCCCGGGCTGGGAGGTGCGGATGGCGATTTCGTTGGTGTCAAAGAAACGAGGCCGGCCAAGGAGTTCTCTCACGACATTGGGAGTAATTTCGCCGGCGGATTTGCTGGTTTCTGAAATGCGCGTGGCGATTTTCCGGCAGACGCTGCCAATTTCGCGCTCAAGGTTACGCACGCCGGCCTCACGGGTGTACATGCGAATGATGGTCTTGATGGAGTCTATGGTGAAGACAGCCTCTTCGGGGCGCAAGCCGTTCTCCCTCAATTGCCGCGGGACCAGGTATTGGCGGGCGATTTCAACCTTCTCGTTTTCTGTGTATCCAGAAATGCGGATCACTTCCATGCGGTCCAAGAGCGGGGCAGGGATGGTCTCGAGTTGGTTGGCTGTCGTGATGAACATCACTTGAGATAAGTCGTAGCCGACTTCCAGATAGTTGTCACGAAAATCGTTGTTCTGTTCGGGATCCAGCACCTCAAGCAATGCAGAGGCCGGGTCGCCGCGGAAATCAAAGCCCAGTTTGTCGACTTCATCCAGCATGAATACCGGATTGCGCGATTCGACTCGACGCAAAGCCTGAAGGACACGCCCCGGCATTGCGCCGATGTAGGTGCGGCGGTGCCCACGGATTTCAGCCTCATCACGGACACCGCCCAGTGAGGCGCGAATAAATTTGCGACCGAGCGAGCGGGCAATGGATTGGCCTAACGAAGTTTTACCAACGCCAGGTGGGCCGATGAAACAGAGGATAACGCCTTCTCTTTCGCGGCGGATTTTTTCGGGGTTTTGGCTGGCGATCAGTTCGTCTTTGCGTTCGATGCGCAGCTTGCGGACCGCCAGGAATTCGAGGATGCGGTCTTTGACGTCTTCGAGGCCGAAATGGTCTTCATTGAGCACTGAGCGGGCATGGGCGATGTCGAGGTTGTCCTGGGTGGCTTTGGTCCAGGGGATGGAGGTCATCCAATCGAGGTAGGTACGGATCACGCCGTATTCAGCGGCGGCGGTTGGCAGCCGTGAGAGACGATCGACCTCGCGTTGAGCCTGTTTGAGGGCCTCGTCGGGCATCCCGGCGGCTTCGATTTTTTTGCGGAATTCTTCAACGTCCGCTGCCTGCTCGTCGCTCTCTCCCAGTTCGCGGTGGATGGCCTTGAGCTGTTCACGCAAGAAGTACTCGCGCTGCATTTTTTCGATCTCGGAGCGAGCCTCGTTTTGAATCTTTTGGCCAAGCTCAAGGACTTCCGATTCGCGGGTGAGGATGCTGACTAATTTGTGGAGTTTTCCGGCGACCGAGTCGATTTCGAGAATATTTTGAGCGTCTTCCAGGGAAATGCGTTGGAAGTTGGCGATCGTGTAGACGGTTTGCAGCGGATCCTGCATTTCAGTGATGGAGGACACCAACTCGCGGGGAAAAGAGGGAATCATCTCCGCGATATGGGTGAACTGCTCGCGGGCATTGCGGGCCAGCGCCTCGACTTCCAGGCCTGTGTCTTGAATTTCGGGCGAAGGGGTGATTTCGGCTTTGAGGTAGGGCTCGGTTTCAATAAAGGAACCCAAACGGAAGCGGGTCATTCCCTGAACGAGCAAACGGATCGTGCCATCGGGGGCGCGGAACATCCGGTGAACCATGGCGATGGTGCCGACCCGGTACAGGTCTTCGGGGCCGGGATTTTCCATCTCGGGATTTAACGCTGTGACCAGGCCAATCAGTTTTTCGCCTCCAACGACATCGTCCACCAGGCGGATGGATCGAGGTTGTCCAATCGTCAATGGAACCGCCGTCTGGGGGTATGCTACCAGCCCGCGCAGGGGCAGGATGGGAATAACCTGCGGGATAGGAGTATCTGGCGAAGGTGGTTCTGAAGCTTCAGTTTCTTCCTCAAGCGAGTCTTCGCCTTCAGCCGATAGCTGATCGGATAAAAATTGTAAGATTGAATCGGAAAAATATTGGTTAATATTTGATTCTTCGTTTTCAATCCATTTCATAAGCTCGGAGGGGTCGGAGTTCCAGCGGGATGCTGTCATAGGGTGGTTTCACTCGTCGATATTGATGGTTTTGGGCTGAGGTTTGGGGAGGGTGATCCATAAAAAGCCGTTGACATATTCTGCTACGACTTCAGCGGCTGTGTACAGGCCTGGTATCTCAACAGCTGTGACAAATTCCCCATAATTGATTTCAAGCTGATGATAGGCGCGGCGTTCTGGGGTGTCCTGGCGGGTTCCGCGGATGGTGAGAATAGTTTCATCGAGGGTGATTTCGAAGTCTTCTTCGCGCATCCCCGCTATCTCAACTCGCACCTGGTAGCGGTCCTCAAGTTCGAACAGGTCTGTCGGTGGGCGCCAATATTGCGGGCGAACGGTTACTCGCCAATTGACCACCATATAATCTGGGCTGTCCACCGACCGCAAGGAAGGGTATTGATTGGGGCGAAAGATGACGTTAATCATCGCGATCTCTCCTCAATTCTACAAGGCTGCTTGAGCGGCAGCCAAAACAGCTTCGTAATCTGGTTCAATGCCCAGGGCCGGCATATAGGCGGCATAAACCACCTTGTCGGCGCGATCAATCACAAAAACGGCCCGGCGAAGAATGCGTTGATCTTTCATCAAACAACCATACTTTAAGCCGAATTCTACGTTGAGGTGATCGGAGACGACCTGGACCTGGTCGATGCCAGCTGCGCCGCACCAACGCTTCTGGGTCATGGGAAGGTCCGTGCTGATAACGATGATGGCGATATCCTGGCTGAGGTTAGCGGCTTCCTGGTTGAAGCGGCGAGTTTCACGGTCACAGACGGAAGTATCAAGAGAGGGAACCGCCGCTATGATGCGAACTTTCCCGCTGGTTGCGGCTAGCATGGGCAGTGTCTCCCAGGTGAGGGTATGCGCGGTAAACTCGGGGGCAGTTTGGCCGACTTCAACATCCGATCCGAGAATGGGAGCATCTTTCCCCGCGAATTGGATCAATCCTGCTCGTTCCATAACAATGGCCTCCTGTTCATCAGTAAGGCGCCCCTGGTGAGATTCGAACTCACAGCCAACTGCTTAGAAGGCAGGTGCTCTGTCCATTGAGCTACAGGGGCAAGAACACGATGATTCCTGTACACAAAAATTGTACCACGATTTGGGGGCTCGATTTTGGGCGAATGAGGCTTGTGAGGTAATATACGGCTTTCTTAAAGTCGAAAACGCCAGGCCACCACCTCCCGGCCCTGGCGGGCAAAAGCGGCAAATCGCTCCCTTCGGGAGCCAGAAAAGATATTTTTGTGGGTTGTGAAAACGCGCCGCGTTTTCACAACCCACATTTCTTCTTTTTAGGGCGGGCTTCGCCCGCCATCCGGGTACGTGCCGCGGGCAAAACCGACTTTAATAAAGGCGTGTGAGGTAATAGGGTTCGAATTCCTATCGGGGCTGAATAGTGATA
>CAZMMI010000004.1:0-52598 GCA_964567255.1 uncultured Anaerolinea sp. | reverse complement strand
CCGTTGTGAGAGAGCACACAGGAAATTCTTTCAGACTTTCCGAGCAGTCCTGCCAGCGGATTAACCGCAGCCCGCACTGCTCCAGTTTTTCCATGATTTGTGCTTGCGACATGGCGGCGCTTATGCATGTTCCCTGCGGCAGGCTGCGAAGCGCTTCCATACCGCTGGCATTGCGCGCATACACATCGTTGACCACCAAATACCCGCCGCGTTTCAGAACCCGCGAGCACTCTTGCAGGGTCGCAACCGTCTCCATGATCGAAAGAGTGCATTCCGCGAGGATGGCATCCAGGCTTTCACCGGCCAAAGGCATCTGTTCTGCCCGCGCCTGGGTAAAGGCAGTTTCAGGACTGGTATGACGGGCCTGCCGCAGCAGTTGCATAGAAATATCAAGGCCGCAGGTCTTCCAATCTCGCCCGGCGCCAATTTCCTTCAGCGCCGTGCCCATTCCGCAGCCCAGATCCAGCACGCGCGATCCGGGCCTTAAATCGCAGTGACTCATGGCGCGTTCCGTGATCTCGATCCCACCCGGACGCATCACTCGCTCAGGCGCTTGCTGCCAGGCTGGGTGCTCGTACAGCGGTACAGTCACGCTACTTATCCTCCAACGCTTTTTCCACTTCGGTCATTTTACCAAGGGCCAACTCTTCGGGGACGAACACCAATCCGCACTTCGGGCATTTGAGAAGTTCTACCTGAAAAGAGCTGCCCATGTAAGAGATATCGACTTTTCCCGGCTCGAGCAGTTGCCCGCAGTCCGCGCAGGTCCAGCCTTCATAGGCAGACAGATCAACATACTGGCTCATTTTGGCTCTCCCAACCCGATTTCCATGCGGTGGCTGTAGGCTTTGTGGATCAGGAAAGCGTCCTCTTGTGGCGTATATTCCACCCAGTAGGTGACGCTGTTCGGCTTGTAATATGCCAGGAAATGCCCGGACAAGGCATTTTGCATTCGCTTCCCGGTCCGCTCGGAATATTCAATCACCTTTTGGATATCTTCCACCAGGATCAGCCGGTCCTCAATCATTTGCTTGACTTTTTCTGGAAGAATCAAGCGGATGTTCTCAAATTCTTGTTGATCAGGCATGGTTTCACTCCACAGTTCGTTGAGTAGTTTTTCTTTCAGTCGGGCGCGGTTCTCGTGCCGTTGTGAAAAACCAACCGGCGGGGCAAGGGCGTAATCTTCTCCAGCCGCGCCATAGATGAGATCGAGTAGATGCAGTGTCCGTTTGCCTCGTCGGGCAAAAAATTCGCGGCACATGGCGCAGTATGTGACGTAGTCGCGCTCGCTTTCCGCGATCCTACGCTGCACGATCTTCTCCGCAACCGGGCGGTTGGCAAGCCACATCAAGCCGCCGTAGGAGCAGCACTCGGTTTTTTCGCGGCTGAGCGGTAGTTCTTCAATCTCACAACCCATCTTCCCTAAGATACTGCGCACAGCATCTTGAATATGGGTTTGATAGCGAGTCGAGCAGGGGTCATGCACCGCGAGTGGAGAATTTGAAAAGCGGTTCTCAAGTTGCTGCGGGCCGTACTGATCGAACACATCCCAGAAGGAGAGGATTTCTACTTCTGGATAATGCATTTGGAAGACCTGATAGCAGCTGGAACAGGCCAAGATCAGCTTCGGTTTTCCCATCCTTTCATATTCGGCGCGAAATTCAGCCTGTGAGGCGGCAAACAGATCTTTGCGTCCGGCCCAATCGGCGGGCGCGCCGCAGCAGCGCAGCATCAAGCCGACACCTTGATTTGAAAAAGCGCCGCTGAGAAACTGGTATGCCTTTTCTACATGCCCCGGCGAGTCGGCGCTCAACTGGCAGCCAGGAAAAAAGACAAAGGCGCTGGTATCAAAACCGGGCGCGTTGCGGGCCAGCGCAAATTTTTCTCCGTTACTGAAAGCCATATCTCGCAGGGCAAAATCATGCGCCGAAGCAGGCATCCTTTTCTGTTCGACCATCTGCTCGCGCGCGTTGTGACAAATCTCTCCCATATCCACATCGGTTGGGCAGACCTTGGCGCACAATCCGCATATCGCGCAAGTATTGATGAACTGGTTTGAAAAGCGTGTGCCCATCACGATGGAGAGATTGTTATAAATCTCACGTATATACCGCTTCGGGTAGGCCTTGTAATGGGCGAGGTACTCGCAAACCTTTACACATTCCAGGCACTGGCATTGTATACAACGGCTCGCTTCAGCCTCGGCCAAATCCTTGCTATAACGTGTTATCAAGCTGCTCGCCGCCGGCGAAGATTGGGGCGCAATACCGCTCGTGTTGGTGTACAGGCGCGTTTCGTATGGTCCCTCATTGACACGAGAGGCAGTCAGCGAGACCCGCTGGAGAAAGCGGTCGATGGAAATTGCCGCGCGACGTCCTTCAGAGACCGAAAGGATAGCCGAGTGCTTCAGCTCCTGGTCGGGAAAATTGGCCGAAACGCGCAGTACATCGCCGCCGGCAAAAACCTCGCTCTGTGAGGTTTGGAATGTTTGCTCGTCAATGATCACTTTCCCGGTTTTGTCCAGTTGCAAATCGGTAATATCGCTGGCATTGGGTCCAATACTGAGATAGACAGCATCATATTCATCGCAAAGGCGCGCCAAAAAAGTGCTGTGCCCGTTGCCACCCTTGCGGCCAACGGGGGTGTTCAGGTGTATTTCAACACCTAACGATTCAATCACTTGCAGATCTTGCAGAAGCACATCGCGCGGCAGTAAGTCCGGAGGCGTCTTCCATAATCCGCCGCCAATGCGGTCGCTGGCCTCAAATATTACAACCCCCCAGCCCTTGCGAGCCAGATCAAAAGCCACCGTCAAGCCGCTGATTCCAGCGCCAATGACGGCGACCTTTTTCGCTTTGCGCGGCAGCAGCTTGATGGGCTCCGCGCCTTCGCTGCCAAATTCCAGACAGGCCCGCTCCAGGGCGGCAATTTCAATTGCCCCACCCAGGTCTTTGCGCAGACAAGTTGCTTGGCAGGGTTGGTCACAGATATGGCTGATAATTCCAGGAAAGGGAACTGCTTTGCGGTACAGTTTTAACGCCGCAGAGAAATCGCCTCGGGTGATTTCGGCAAGCATGCCACGCGCGTCGACGTGCACCGGGCAGGCGGTTGTGCAGGCAGGTGGTTGCTCCTGAATGCAGCGGTTTTCCTGTTCGCGTAGTTCTTTTTGATCCATCGCTTAAAATTATCTTCTTTCGGTTGAAAAAACATATTGCCACAGATAACGCAAATGACACGAATGTTTCTTTCGTGCATTCCAGGTGATCTATGGCGAAACGGAATATTTCGGGAGCGCCCGAGTATGGGCGCTCCCGGCTTGGTTGAAGGCCTATGCAGGCTGTAATTCTTTCAAACCAGCCAGCACCTTATCGGGGTAGGCTGGCAGATGGCGGATGCGAACACCGGTTGCATTGTAAATGGCATTGACGATCGCGACGTGGGGTGAAGTTAGTGGAAGCTCACCCACACCCGAAGCGCCGAAGGGGCCAAATGAACGCGAGTTCTCAAAGTAGTGGATGTCGAACTTGTCCGGAATGTCCTTGGCATAGGGGATACCTGCGCCAAGCATGGTGCTGTGCTTCTGGATGTCTTCGAAGTCCTCTGAGAGCGCCAGGCCAATACCCTGCGCCACGCCGCCGTAGATTTGGCCGTCAACAACCAGCTTGTTGTTGATCTTGCCGATGTCGGCCATGACGGTCATACCCTCAACCGTAGTCTTGCCGGTGCGGGTGTTAACGTTGACTTCCGCCAGGAACGCGCCGTACATATAGGCGGCGAAGGGTTTGCCTTGACCGTTCTCATCACAATTCGAATTCATCGAGGCGGTCCACTTGCCCGTATATTTCAACGGGATTTTGTTGGCGACCATTTCGTCATAGGTATAGAAGCCACCATCCGCCTTGCGCATCGCCGCGATGAGCTGCTCGCAACCGTTGACGATGGCGTTACCGATCATAACCTGACTACGGCTGCCGCCGGAAGGTCCTGCGTTGGGGGCCGTAGCGGTGTCGTTGAGCACCAACTTGATCTTGTCGGGGGCCAATCCAAGCGGGCGCAGGGCTTCATGCGCGGTGCCGAGGGTGCCCATATCTGCGCCCTGGCCGTGATCCTGCCAGGTCGCATAGACCGTGACGCCTTCCTTCGTTTTTTCAATGTACACTTCGGCGCTATCCTGCCCATCCAGTCCGCAGCCGTACAGGCCGATGGTAACGCCCACGCCCTTCTTGTTCTCGGGCGTTGATTCGCGGGCAGCCTTCTCTTTAGCTGCTTTGTAGATTGGGCGCAGCTTCTCGAGCATTTCGGGCAGGCTGTAAACTTCGGGGTCCTGGCCGGTGGGAGTAGTTGAGCCGGGGCGATAGACGTTGATGTAGCGGAATTCCAATGGATCCATGCCCACTTTTTCTGCCAGCTCATCCATCAGGCTTTCGGAGGCCAGGAAGGATTGCGGAGAACCATAGGCGCGGAAGGCTGAACCCCAAACATGGTTGGTGCAAACCGTGCGACCCCGCCCGCGGATGCTGGGAATGTTATAGCCAGATCCGATGTACTGCGCGCCGCGTAAGGTGAGCAGATCGCCAAACTCGGAGTATGGGCCATGATCGACGATGAAGTCGTGCTCCATCGCCACGATCTTTCCGTCTTTATCAGCGGCCATCTTAATGTCGATAAAGAAGGGCGAGCGCTTGCCGGTGTACTGCATATACTGCTGGTAGTCGTATTCCAGATATACAGGGCGCTTGGTCGCAATGCAAGCCACGCCAAGCAACGCTTCCATCGTGGGACTGAACTTGTAGCCGAATGTGCCGCCAGCTGGGTTCTGCACCAGACGCAGCTTATCGGGTTCAACGCCCAACCCAGGCGCGATCATGTACAGGTGCAGGTACAGTCCAATGCTCTTGGAGTGGATCGTCAAGACATCATTTTCATCATAGTAGGCAAAACCCATGTCGGACTCGATGGTCAGATGCGGTTGGCGCTGCAAATAGAAGCTGTCTTCGGCCACATAGGGAGCGGACTCCATGATCGGTTTGGTATCGGGGCCCTTGACAACTTTCTGCTCAAAATAGACATTGGGGGTGCCGGGATGAATTTCAATGGCGTCATCTGCCATTGCTGCCGGGGCGCTCATGTACGCCGGTAGTTCTTCCAGTTCCACCTTGACCTTTTCGGCAGCGGCTTTGGCGGCCTCAATGGTATCGGCAGCGACAATCGCAATGGCATCACCATACTGGAAAACCTTCGTGTCGCATAGAATCGGGCGGTCCCAACCGTCTCCCTTGTTACTGGGGAAGGTGATCAGGCCTGTGATGCGGTTTTTTCCCTGGACATCTTTATGGGTGATGACCTTAAAAACGCCGGGCATTTTCTCTGCTTCGGAGGTGTCGATGGAAAGGATGTTGGCATGCGAGACTTTTGCCTGCACCAGCGCTAATTGCAACGTCCCGGCGGGCATCTTGAGGCCAAGATCCTGGCCAAAGTCGATCGTGCCCGTCACTTTGGCGGTTGCCGTTGGTCGGGGATAAGAGCCTCCCCAAATCTTGCCGTCCGCTGGCAATTTGTATTGCAGATCTTCAATCGTTTTCTCCCCACGCATCACTGCCGCGGCATCCATTATGCCATCCACTATCTGTTTGTAACCGGTGCAGCGGCAGGCATTGTGATGCTGAGTCAACCAGGTTCTCACCTCTTCGCGTGTGGGGCTGGGGGACTTTTTCAGCAGCGCGTACGCCGAAACGACCATGCCGGGCGTGCAGAAACCGCACTGAGCTGCTCCGTGAACGGCGAATGCAACCTGAATGGGGTGCATCTTTTCAGGCGTGCCGATCCCCTCCACCGTCAGAATAGAGGCGCCCTCTGGAACACGACTCATCTTGGTCACACAAGCCAGGGTGAGTTTGTCATTCACGATGACGGAACATGCGCCGCAGTGCCCATCATTGCACGATACTTTCGTGCCTGTCAAGAGCAATTGCCTGCGTAAGACGTCCGCCAGGGTGGCTTCAGGATCAACGATCAATGTCTTGCTGACTCCATTGATGGACAGAGACTTTTTCAGCATGGTGCCTCCAATACTCCTTAACTATGTGGCCATTGAAAAATGGCTTTATTAAGACGATGATGCAAGCGGCGATGCGACGGTTGGACTTGACAGGGGAATATCGAGAAAAACACTGCATTTTCTCGATTATAAAAATTGTAGCATGCCCTATTTTATGTTTCAATTGTTATGTTACAAACGTCACATTGAATCATGACGACAGCGTGACGTCATTTTTTGTATACTTATTTATTAAATAGGCAGCTGCTCAGGGGTTGAAAAACCCTCGAATTGGATGAGTTTGTGGACGGGCAAAAAATCTCCGTAAACATCTCGAAATCGGGCTTTATTCACCATTAGCTGAGCAATCCCATAAATACAAGGAATGAGTAAACTCATGAGTCCTATGGTCCGCCGCCCCCTCGGCATGGAATTGGCGCTCCTCGGCTTTTTTCGCCAGGGACCGGTTCATGGTTATCAGCTTCACCAAATGCTTTCTGATCCTGATGGGTTGGGATCGGTTTGGCGTCTGAAGCAGAGCCAGTTATATGCGTTCTTGTCGAAATTAGAACAAGATGGTTATATTCATGGCGAAGTTGAACCTCAAGAACCGGCGCGTCCTCCTAGAAAAATTTTTCAATTAACAACGATGGGTCAGGCCGCATATGAAGATTGGCTGAAGAGACCGGTGAAAGCTCACTATCTCATGCGCCAGGAATTTATGGCAAAAATTTATTTTGCTCGCAAGGAAGGGCAAGAACTGGGCGGTCTTCTGATCGATGCGCAGCGTGCAGCCTGCCAAAAATGGTTGGAGTCACTCTCCTCAGAGGCAGTTGAGCAGGGATCTTTCAAATGGTTGCTGCGTCAATACCGGATCGGACAGATCCAGGCAGAAATTGCCTGGTTGGATAACGATTTGAAAGATTTCTAGGCGGTGAAGCGCTGTGGACGAGTCGCGGAACCTGCATTCTCCAGGCTAGTGGTAATTGCGCAGAACCCACATCCAATGAGATGGCGGTGATCACAACGCTGCTCTTCCAGCGGTTTGAGCTGGAGCTGCGCAGCCCCGAGGTTCGCATCGTCTACGGCAACGGCGCCAATCACCCCTCTGAAGCGCGGGAGTCGTACCGCCGGAAGGCAAGCGTCTGAGCCGATCGTTAAGCTGCTTCTTTTCAAAACGAGGTTGTCTCAATCAAGAATTGGGACAACCTCGTCTGTTATTCTATGCAGATCATTTTGCGCTGAACTCGAATTGTCAGAGACGAATTCGAGAGCAGTGCTTTTCCTACGGGGTTATTTCTTTTATGATCGAGGCCGCGACAAGGGGCAGATTCGGGGTTGAAGCATAAACGTCTGCGAACAGCCGGGCTTCAGTCGTTTCTTGCCCTGTAATATTTTCGGCCCAGCGATACCCGATGGTCTGGTATAAGAGTTCGACAGATATTGTGTATGGGCCGTTTGCGTTGTTCAATGGGACATTTACTACAACCGAATCGCCGCCTGGAGCAAAGTCGGAGTCTGTGGCGATCCCGTAAGGGGCGATATCAGCATTCACTTGGACAAGATCAAATCCTGTCGGAAGGATTCGATTGTCTTTGGCGTAACTTGCTCCGCGAAGAAGGGTCGTCGTCACAGCGCCTGTGGTATCCAGCATGATGGCTTCATAAATTTGAACCTGCTCGGAGGATGTGACTTCCGTATAATGCGGTTCATATCGCAATGCATCCAGGTCATTGTCGTTCTCAACGATCTTTCCATCCTCCGTGAAAGCGCCGGATTCGAAAACCAACACATTGTCTTTGTCAAAGATCTGAATGTGCAGCCAGGCTCGTCGAGAAGGGAATCCAGCCGGGAACTTATGCCCGACCTTGCTTTGGATGGATATCTCCGCGTGCAATTGATCCCCTTCGACCGCTGCTTCATTGATTGACAGAACTGCCGTCTGCTCCTCGATTTGGTCTTGGGCATGACTGGCGATCACTTCAAAATGATCTTGGGTAGCGGCGGTTTGAAGCGCTTCGGTATTTTGTTGAAATACTCTGCTCATGTAAGCGTTGCCGCCCACGAAGATGTGCTGGAGGAAAGGCGAGCGTTTGGGTCCTCCGGTTGTGGAAAGCTGAACGCCGCCCTGGGCGAGGGGCATGTGGCAGTCCTGACAGTTTCCATCCCGATAGTCGCTGTTCGCCCATTCGTCATAAATCATCTGTTCCGGGAACTCGCCTGCGATCTGGTTGTTTTCATCCAGATAGGGGGTGTAGAGATTGTGGCACGTCCCGCACATGCCCGCCTGTTTGAGATGTTCGCTTTGGGTGGGGACAAAACCGGATACGCCCTGCATGACGGCTATGAAATTGGCGTCGGTTGGATACGGACCATACGCGATGCGGCTTCCCTTTTCGGTATCAGAATCGATTAGAAAACCGCCCGTAAAACTTGGCTTCTGGCCGAAATTTTCCGCTTCGATCTGGTGGCATAGGCTGCAGGATACACCGTCGTTGGCAAGCAGGTTCAAAGGGTGCTCTTCGGAACGAAATCCATCATCCAAAATCAACGGTTTTGAGCCTTCCGCCACAGCGCTGAATTCCGCCATGGGCATATGACAGGTGGAGCACTTTTTCTGAATGGTTTCGCTAAGCTCAGGGAAAAGGTTGATTTCACTGCGGACGGTGGCCAGCCAATAGGGATCGCGAGCCGCATTGGCCAACATGGTTGCGCGCCATAACTTATCGGTTGATACGTCCGCACCTGATTCGTCCAACATACTGGTATGGCAGATCGCACAATTGCCTGAACCGTTGAAGAACCTGCCCTGTTCGAGGGGGAGGGACGGGCCAGTATCAGAAGCCGTCGTCGCTTCAGGCGCGACCGTTCCCTTGGCCAAAGCGCAAGAGGTTAACAGGAAGGCAAGTACGAGAACTCCGAGATATTTTTTCATGGCGCCGCCCCTTTATCATTCATCTGCAGATATTGTCGTGGTTCGTCAATTATATTTGACGTCCTCAATTCATTATAGCGCACAGCTTGCGAACGAAAATATCAAACCCGAGATTCTCCATCAAAGGACCCAGCCAGTTTTGCTCCAGCGCTGCAACTTTTGGCGATGCCCATTGGGTAAATCCGCATAGCTGCTGACTGGCCAAGTGGGCTGCGCTTTACAATGGGCTTGCAATAGCTCAGAGTGAATGCTGGATCAGCCGATCGAGATTACAATTAACCAACTTGATTCGAAGCACTCAATCTTAACCAAGGCGGCTAACATTATGAAACATGCATCCATCATCGAACGAATGACCCTGGAAGACAAAGTGGCTTTGTGCTCCGGCGCAGCCAGTTTTGTCACGAAAGATTTTGAGCAATACGGCATCCCCAAAATGATCATGGCGGACGGCCCGCACGGGCTGCGCAAGCAGCTGGCTGCCGCCGATCATCTTGGCATTAACGACAGCGTCCCGGCGACCAGCTTTCCCACAGCCAGCCTGAGCGCTTGCTCCTGGGATCGAGATGTGCTGCGCCAGATGGGCGAAGCCATTGCTCGAGAAGCGCTGGAGGGCGGTGTGGCGGTTGTGCTGGGGCCGGGAGTCAACATCAAGCGCAACCCCTTGTGCGGGCGCAACTTTGAGTATTTCTCGGAAGACCCGTATTTGAGCGGCGAGATGGGCGCCAGTTGGATCGAAGGGTTGCAAAGTTTGGGGGTGGGGGCCTCGCTCAAGCATTACGCCGGTAACAGCCAGGAGAACGACCGCATGGCTTCCGACAGCCTGATCGATGAGCGCACCCTGCGGGAGATTTACCTCGCGGCGTTCGAGAAGGCGGTCAAGGCGGCAAAACCACGTACGGTGATGTGCGCCTATAACAAGGTGAATGGAGTCTATTGCAGCGATCATGTTGAGTTGATGCGCACCATCCTGCGCGACGAGTGGGGTTTTGAGGGCCTGGTGGTCACGGATTGGGGCGCGATGAATGACCGGGTTCAGGCTTTTGAGGCGGGCGTGGATCTGGAGATGCCCGCCAGCGATGGGTATTTTGATCAGGAGATCATCGCTGCCGTGCGCAGCGGAAAGTTGTCTGAAGAGCGCTTGAACGAAAGCGTGGACCGCTTGCTGGAGCTAATCCTTTCCTCCGCAGCGACGATGCCGGAATCGTTCACTTTTGACCGCGAGGCACACCACCAACTGGCCAAAACCATTGCCGCACAGTCGGCGGTGCTGCTGAAAAACGAGGAAGGAATATTGCCCATCGCGCCGGGAAAGAAGATTGCCCTGATCGGAGCTCTGGCCAAGGAGCCGCGCTACCAGGGTGCGGGCAGTTCGCACATCAACCCCACGCGGTTGTCCAATGCGCTGGAAGGGTTCGATGAACTCGGCCTGGAGTACAACTATTATCCTGGCTACCCGCTCAAGGGCGCTGCCGATGAGAGTCTGCTCGTCGAAGCGGAGCAGGGCGCGAAACAGGCGGATGTTGCCGTCGTCTTTGCCGGGCTGCCGGAAGCCTACGAGTCGGAAGGCTTTGACCGCGACACGCTGGGCATGCCCGACAGCCACAACGCCCTGATTGCCCGCGTGGCAGCCGCCAACCCCAATACGGTGGTGGTGCTGGTGGGCGGCGCGCCGGTGGAGATGCCCTGGCTTTCCGCGGTGAAGGGTTTACTGAATATTTATCTTTCGGGCCAGGCAGGCGGGCTGGCGGCAGCGGAGTTGCTGGCAGGGAAGGTAAATCCCTCCGGCAAGCTGGCGGAAACCTATCCGCTGCGCTATGCGGATGTTCCCTCGGCTGGAGTCTATGAGAATGGAAGGAAACAAGCCCAGTACCGGGAAGGTATTTACGTCGGTTACCGCTACTTTGACAAGGCGCGCAAAGAAGTGTTGTTCCCCTTTGGATTTGGGCTGTCCTACACCACGTTTGAGTATTCGGACATGGTTGTATCGAGCCGGGATATTCAGACGCCTTACGACCTGACGGTCACGGTTACGATCCGCAACAGCGGCTCGCTGGATGGGGCCGAAGTGGTGCAGTTGTACGTGACCATGGAGCTGGCGGCGGGCGCATATCGCCCCCAGAAAGATCTCAAGGGCTTTGAGAAGGTGTTCCTCAAGGTGGGCGAGGCCAAACAGGTGACCTTCCAACTGGATGCGCGTTCGTTTGCGGTTTTCGATTCGCGCTCAGGGCGTTGGGTCATTCCTAGCGGTACTTACACACTGTCATTGGGCGCATCCAGCCGAAACATCCGCAAGACGGCGCAAGTGAGCGTGCACGGCGAGTTGGTCACCTTGCGGGAAGTTCCTGGATGGTACCACGATCTGCGCGGCGCGGTCCCCCAGGCGGACTTCGAGACGCTGTTGGGTAAGCCGGTCGAGCCGGTGGTGGCGCCGAAGAAAGGCCAGTTCACCATCGACTGCTCGCTGCGCGATATGCAGGGCAGTTTTGTGGCAAGGGCCATGATCCGCTGGATGGAAGGGAATTTCTCTAAGGCCTTTGGCGGCGTGGATTACCACAACCCGACCTTCCGCATGATGATGGAAACCTCCACCGGCACGCCCATCCGCAGGTTGGTGCAACTGGCTCCGGAGAGCATGCCCAAACACCTGGCTGCCGGGATTGTGCACCTGGCCAATGGCAAAATTTGGCGGGGATTGGTTGCTTTCATCAGCAAGAAGGCGTGACTCAGGCTTGAGACCATCTTTTTCGCTGCGTTTGCATTGGCTGTCTCTGCTGTTTGCGCTGGGCATCCTGGTCGTCGAAATCCTGATCGCCACCCGCCTGGCTCACCTGGTGTTTGTCCGTTCTTATCTGGGCGACTTCCTGGTGGTGGTGCTCATCTACTATCTGGTTCGAGCATTTGTGGATATTCCGCCCCTGAAGCTGGCTGTGGGAGTGCTGTTGTTTGCCTGCGGCGTGGAGATCATTCAGTTATTGCATCCGGCCGATTTGCTCGGGCTGCAACCGGGGAGCTTTCCTTATATTCTGCTCGGCAACCGGTTTAGCTGGGTGGATATTCTCATGTACCTGGGCGGTTGTTCGGCAGCTTATGTACTCGATCGGGTGTTCCCCGTAAGACGGCAGGCAATGACCCCGTGATGAGTTGCGTGTGGCTAAAGCAAAACCGAGGCGCAGAAAATGCGCCTCGGTTGGATGCTGATTCAGCTCGGTTAAGGCATTATTCTGAGAGCAGGGAGCCCATCATCTTGTAGATGAACCCGGCAGCGGCTTTCGGCGCGGTGCGGCTGAGAAAGTCCATCAGTTTGGCGTCGCCGCCGATCAGAACCCGGTAGCTGTTGCGCTCGATCCCTTCAATGATCTTTTCGGCCGCAACGGGGGCCGGGGTAGTCTTCATGGATTTCGGCTTTTCGGACGGATTGCTCGTGGTAATGCTGACACCAGAATTTACGGAGATGTTGGTCTCGATGGCTCCCGGGAAGACGACCGTGGCATGGACGTTGGTGCCGGTCAGCTCAGAATGCAGCCCTTCGGTAAACAGTTTGACGGCCGCTTTGGACGCTCCGTACATGGTCTGGCCGGGGACGGGCAGGAATCCGCCCATGCTGGAGACGTTGGTGATATTCGCTTCGGGGCGCTGTATTAGCAGCGGCAGGAAGGCTTTGGTCATGTAGATTGTGCCGTAGAAGTTGATGTCGATCATGCGCTCGATTTCAGCATAGGCCAGATCTTTGAACCGAACGAATTTCTGGATGACTCCGGCATTATTGATGATACCGTCCACCACCTTGTGCGCGGCCAGCACTGCCGCGGGCAGGGCTTCGACGGCGGCTTTATCGGCGATGTTGACGACGTGGATGGAGATCTTCTCTTTCAAATCCCCGGCAAGTTCTACGGTTTCTTGCAAGGTTTTCTCGTTGATATCCACAGCCGCCACGCGGGCGCCCTTGCGCACCAGGCCCAGCGTCAACGCGCGGCCAATGCCACTCCCACCGCCGGTCACGACGAATACTTTCGACTCGATTTGCATGTTTCCCTCCGCTTCCCTTCAACGATTACAGAATTCGACAATTCTTTACAAATCAGGCAATATTTATAAACTTATTATAAAAGGTTCAAATAAGAATTGCATTAAATGTTGCCGAAAGGGAAGCGGATGTAGAACGTTGCGGGCTTTAGGGCTTCTGCGCCACCATGATCGAAAGGTCTTCGGTTGTGGCGATCATAACGCATACAACTCTCCTAAACTATTGAATATGAGCCCAACTCCAACGTGGCGGCGCTGCTGAACAATTTCAGGCCGGTCGTGGCAGCGGCCTCTGGCCGGGCTGATGGCCTGGATGGAGCCGATGTGAATAATTGCGTCGCCTTTTTTCCACCCCGACCGTTTGGCGCGCGGCTGCCTGAATACACAGAAACGCGGCTTGCCTCTCCGCTATCGCCTGAGCGCGGGCAGATAAACCGAGTGCGGAGCCAGTGCCACGATCTGGATGCCGTAGCGGAAGTCGATCGCCATCACTTGCATATCCCCTGCTGGGGTGAGGAAGTAGGTATACCCGGGCAGGTCCGCGTATCCTACGCGGACAGGGGCCTGCGGTGCGGAGAGATCGTAGTAATCCAGCCCGCTGGCGCCGTTGGCTGCCACCAGATACCCGTCGATAACCCTTAACCCAGTCGGATAACCCGTGGGGTAGCCGTAGGTGGAAAAGGATGTTACCAGGCTGGGAGTGGCATCATTATCGTAGACATAGATTTGGTATTGGTCCGAGAGGTAAATCGTGTCGGGAGCCGAAAGGGAAAAAAGACTGCTCCCCGTCGCTACCCCCATGAAGGACCTGCCCGCGGGAGGGGTGATGGATTTCTTGGATGGAGAAGCCGGGTTAGTAACATCGATTACTTCCGCGCCGGCGCTGCCTTCGGCCACAAAGGCCATGCGGTGAATCTTAGGTGGTGTTGGCACGAATTGTACCCAGCTTTCTATTTGAAAATCGTAGGGACTCCCAGATAGCGTGATCCCTCCGGAGCTGAGGTCGGCTGGCGATGCCGGGTCTGTGAGGTTGTAGACGTATAGATAAGCCGGGCTCCGGGCCGCGACATACAGGGTTGAACCGATTGCCTGCATGCGGACCGGTCTGCCATAATGGGGTAGCGAAAGAGGTCCGCAGGCCTTGGTGATCGCGCTGGGGTCGCTGACGTCGTACACATACAGTTCCCCGGCCGACTGGCTGCTTGCCACGGCATAGGTTTTATCGTTTTGCGCGATGAGGGTGATCCGCTCGAAGCCCCCGCTCGGAACGATGCCACTGGCCGCCTTTCCAAGCAGAATTCCTGTTTTTCCATCCAGAACAGTCAGGCCGAAGCGGTTGATGCCATAGATTCTGCCGTTGGCATAAGCCGCGTCGCTGGGAGCGGGAAGGATAGAAGCCATCCCACCGTCCGATTCGCCCGGATTGAGAATGGTCAGCCCTTCAGAGGTGGCCAGATAGGTTCTCCCCGAAGCGCTCGCGGCCCCCCGGTGGACCTCCGGGCTGCCGTACGGCGGCGGGGTGCAGGTTCCTGTGGGTGCGGTAGGATCCGCAATAATAAGCTGGCAAAGCCCGTTAGGCCCCAACGCCAGGAACAGTGACATCCCGCTCACAAACAGGTCTTCGACTGAATAGCTTCCGGTATCAAATTCACCCAAATAGGTCTTTGTTTGGAGATTAAAAATGGCGACGGCCCCGTTGATATTGCCGGCATAGGCATAGTAGCCGTTGGTCGCCAGGGATGTAAAGTAGTTTCCGCTGCTCCCGGTGTAATCGATGATATCGGGCTCGGGGATGGCGGCCGGATCGCCGACCGAGTAAATGAACAGGCCGTCGTTATAAGACATGGCATAGGCCGCGTTTCCGACCACCCGCAGGTTATAGAAGAGGGTGTTGTCATTTCTGGCCCCCAGCTGGCTGGGATGGGCAGGGTCGCTGACATCTACAATGTAGATTCCGTCGTACTCGGTGGCCAAGTAAGCCCGCTCGCCATTTACTTTCAAGTGGGTCACATTGCTGGGGGTCAGAAATACGCCGATCTCGCGCGGGTTGAAGGGGTAGGTGATATCCACAATCACCATTCCGGCGTCTTCGGCGGCCAGGTAAGCGGTATTGCCAACGATCGCGATCTGTTGGATAAGTCCGCGCATAGTCCCGGTCGAATGCCATTCGTGCACGTGCCCTGGCGAGGTGTGAATATCTGCCGTTATCAGGCGAGATCCGCTGCCCACGTAGGCGAACTGTTCCTCGGAATCCACCGCCACCGCGTAACCCTGTCCGAAAAATTCGTTCAGAAAGATTGCCTTTGATGACCAACTCTTTGAACCGCTGGCAAGCGATTCTGCCCGAGCGCCTGGCAAGCTTCCAAGCCACAATACGGCCAGCAACAAGACCGTCAGCGATCCCCGTAAGAATCTTTTACACATACATCCTCCACAATCCGGTTTGAATAGAATCCTTCTCGGATCTACGGATCCGAAGCCCCTTAACGGTTCATAGAGACTTCAGCAGGCATTCACCCGGCGGCAGCCCCATTGGCATGGCGGCAGTCCAGGATTAGGCCTGGGTGAAGAGTCGTGACTTCAATAGAAAACAGATTCAATGTTGGCCCAAAATGCCATTTCTACACCAAAAGTGGGACTATTCTTCGATTCTTTCTTTTTCCATTAATAGGGTGACGGGCAATCCGAATGGTACAATTCTAGCAATATTTATAAATTTGTTATAGTGAGCACAGATAAGAATTGCTTGAAACTTCCGCATTTCTGGCTTGTGCAGGCTAACTTTTTGGTTATACATTTGCGGAAACGGCTTAAATCGTTAGCCCGCTCATCACCTTGATAGAAATCCAAAACGAAAATTCGTTCTTATACAAACAGGAGTGCCACGATGGAAGATTCTGAAGCAATCAGGCGTTGTGCGCTGGATTACATTGAAGGGTGGTACGAAGGAAGGGCGGATCGGATGAGCCAGGCATTATCTCCATATCTTGCCAAACGACGGTTTGTTTCCGACCAAGAGATTTGGGATGTTAGCAAAGATTGGATGGTAGAAGCTACAGAAAACGGCAAGGGGCGGATTGATGAACCTCAAAAAGGGCGAAAAGAGATCAGTATTCTCGATCAGACCACGACCATGGCGAGTGTGAAAATCATATCCAATAAATTTATAGATTATCTGCATCTGGCAAAGTCCAATAACACTTGGAGAATCATCAATGTGTTGTGGGATTACATGCCCGACTAATCGACTCCGAATACGAAAAATTTTTTCAATTCTGGCAATATTTATAACTTTTTGTAAGGTGTGCGGATAAGAATTCTACAAAATATCTTCCGAAAGAGAAGCGATTGTGGAATGTTGAAGCTTTTAGGGCTTTTGGACCACCATGATCGAAAGGTCCTCGGTTGTGGCGATCATCAGGCGGACTTCGAGGTTGTCCTTCTCCAGAGTCACCGAGACGGGACTCCCGGCTTCCAATTCCATGCGGCTCGTTTCTACAAAGCCGTTGGCGGAAAGGAGAGCCAGGAAATTGGCGACCACTTCGTCGTTTTGGCGTGCGCAATGAACGATGGTGTCGCTGCCGCCAGGCTGGATGACGCCTTTCACGGGACAATTTTCGGGCGCCGGAACCAGGCCTTCCAGAGCCGCCGGCCAGGCGGACAGAGAAGGATCCACTCGCGCAACTTCGATGGTGAGGATTTCAGCCGATGTTTGCTGCAAGGTGATCTGGAATTCCCCCATGCTGTAGGTTTCAGATGGGGCGCTGCCGGGCTCCGAGGAGCCATTCGGCTGGAACCCGACGGCTTGCAGCGCCTGGCGATAATCATCCAGAACCGTTGAATCTTCGGGGCGGCAGGTGAGCATGAACCAACCCGAAGAGGGTGGCAAGAAGTTATCCAGTGGGCAGCGCTCCGGTTGGGGGATCAAACCTGCCAGTTCGGCGGGCCAAATGGGTCCAGACTGCTCCGGAATCAGATTGCCCAGCCCGGCGGTGGAAAAATCATAGGTGAGGACTTCCTCACCGTATTCAATGTTCATCTGGTAATCGCCGCGCGTGATCTTTACGGCGTCGTAATCACCCGCTTTGAGACGCTCGTCGGAATTGTCGGGAACACCCTCACGAACATACACGATGTATTCCAGGCTGAAACCCAGATCCTGAAGCTGGCGGAGATACTGCTCGAACTGATCTTTCGTGACCCCACTGTAGAAGATACGTACATGCGAGCCGGGAGCTTCCATCACATCCGTGATGGTTCCATCGAGCGGCGGAATCTCGGCGGGAATGTAGGCGGGCCAGCCGGAAGATCCACTCCCGCCGGGTATCCGCGGAGGTAGTTGGGGCGCAGCCGCATCGTTGGTTGGCACGGCGGCTTGTGGTGGTTCTGCGGGCTGTGATGGTACTTCCGAAGACATGCAACCGGAAAGCGCGAAAATGATTGCAATCGAAAAAATGAAGAATGTGCGTTTGGCGATCATACGAGCCTCATTCGATGTCCGTTGAAAAGATCCTGAGTTATTTTTGTCTACTACGCGGCTCAAATGCCATTTTGCTTAAGGTAGGAGCACAAAAATGCATGAAATCCACATCTTCCACAAGATTAAATTGTGCCGGCACGATTAGATTTCCTATTATCGTGGCTGGGTGAGAATTTTGAAGTTAAATATTTTATTATTGACAATACGTTTATACATTCTAACACTGGATTGATAACAGAGGCGATAAAAGAAGGCTCATTCCAGTGATAACGTGGCAAGAACCCATTATACGCTCATTCTATAGTCTCTCTTTTAGTAACAAGGGAGCGAGTGTGTTTTTGGCCATTAATGCGGCGACATTCTTCATTTATCGTTATAATTGAGTAACAATTCAGTAATCATTCATAATGGAGAGCATCACTATGGCCAATAATCGTCCGCATCCTGCGCTCTGGGGCACAATTATCCTCTTCTCCTTACTAACCGGGTATCTGCTGGTGCAGTACCTTGTTGTCCCGCCGCTTAAGATGGTGCTCTCTGCCATTCTCTGTCTGGCCAGTTTTTGTTTGCTGATTTTCTTCTTCATCCGTTTCTTCATCATGCGCCGCGGGACAAGCCCGCTGACTCTGGTTGCCGCAGTCATCTTGAGCCTGGTAGCCTTCATTACCGGCTACGGTTTCACTACCTACCAGTTTCTAAACCAGGGAGGACATGGGAGCCTGCCGGCAATCGACCCTTCGATAAACCGTGAAGGGGGGCATTCGGCTGTCATCTACCTGACCCACGGCGAGCCGCCCGGTTATTCACCGATGTCCTGGCTAGAAACATTTCGTGAATTAGACGCGGACGGCGCCCCATTTATCCCGGCGCCCTTCCGTCCCTTCTTTTTTAATGGCCTGCGCGATAAATACCTCACCTCAGGCGGCAGCCCGCACAATATTGTGCATCAGACGATGATGCGCGGCGTGGAGGAGCTGTTCCGCGCCGAAGGGGATGAGACCACGCGCTTTTATATCGCATTCCTCGACTCTGATCCCATCATTGCAACGGCGCTCGCCCAGGCCGTGAACGAGGGTGCCAGTAAGGTGGCCATTTCCAATGTATTCCTCACCGAATCCAGCCACACCCTGAGCGGCAAGGAGCAGGTGAACGAGCTTAAGCTGGAAGAGTACGGGGTAGATGTTTGCTCAGCCGGGCCGCTGTGGGATTCGCTTTCGCTCAAGCAGATGTTTGTTGAACGGGCCAATAAAGCCCTTCGCAGCGGCGGCAGCATGCCGGTCGATAAATACAATGTTGGCATTCTGCTGGTGGGGCACGGTCAGCCGGAAACGTGGAATGAAATTTACCCAACCCAAACATCCCAGGAAACCCAGTTCCGCCAGGACATTGTCGATATGCTGATCGCAGACGGGTTCAAGGCAGACAATATCTCGCTGGCATGGATGGAGTTCCAGAAACCGGCCGTCGCGGAAGTTGCCGCCGAGATGGCCGCGCATGGGGTAAAAACGCTGCTGGTGTTCTCCGCCTCGATCAGCGCGCCTTCCATCCACTCCGAGTATGATGTGCCTGCGGAAGTCGAACGCGCCAAACTCCCCGATGACATCCAGGTCATCAACCTCGGCGCGTGGGGGTACGATCCGCTAGTGCTCCAGGCCATCCGCGAAAAGCTGAAGGGCTGCGGTTTATAACCATCCAATCGAGGAGTGGATTGAAAAAAACTAAAAGGGCGCGCTACCTCCCGCGCCCAAAACCGTCTGATCGCCGCTCTGCGTGCTTATGAACAGTTAATGAACAATGGAGAACGATCTGAACAGATAATGGCAAGGTGTCATACGAGTCGGCCTATCCCAGCAGAGCGCAAGCCGTACCGATCGCCATACAGGGCATGCCGTGCGGAACTGAGCCATTCTCGTATATCTATGCTCACTTCTTAATCCATATAGCGGGTCTTAAACCACCTTCATTACTTTTTGTAATATGATGAAGTGTATTGAAGGTTGTTTTTGAAATACCATTTCCTTGTATTCCAATGTTTCCGTCTCCATGTATATAAACAGCTACTTTATTGTTTTTCCCAGGCGTTCGTGTCCACCACCACCAATGAGAATCCATGAACAGTGCCATCCTTTTGATATTGTTCTCATCTTTTCGATCAAACCAATATCGGTGATTGGGCTTTGGATTATCAAGTAGTCTGCTGCTATCACCAAAATATAATCTTACAACTTCATCTAATGATAGGCAGAATGCTCTGTCATTGGTGGTATTGCCTCCAGTACTTTTATACCAAGGATTGTCTGTGTTTCTATTTTCTGTTGTTAGTATCCGTTCTTTATCCGCAGCGCTGAACCTGTCAAGGAAAGAAGTGTTTAAATAATTTCGAATTTCAGATTGTTCCCATGTAACAGCTTCTTTTTTATCATGATAGTCACGCTGTTCAATGATTTGATCTGTTATAAGCAAGACCTTGTTTTCTTTGATATCTAATACTTTCCATTCATAATCGCCGAAACGGATTGTGTTTCCTATATTCATTTTCCTGATCCTTAGAGTCTATGATGATTTTGGGTCGATTCGGGTCACGCACGCCGGTTAACGACCGCACCAGTTTATTCTGTGGTCACGGTCGTCCGGCTCACCTTTACAGCTGCTCTGAAATCCAAGTGACCACATAACTGGTCAGGTTGTCTGGCATAGCGATATCAGGCTCGTTGATTTCCCATTTTCCCGGCATGCCCAGTTCCAAAGATGCCAACTCGAAGTGACACATGGCGATACCCATGTCAATTCGCTGCATATCGGCGATACCGGTGAAGCGGTTAATGGCCATCTCGCGGTAACCTTTTGTCCGCTGCAGATAAAAATGCCAGCGTTCGCCTTGCTTCAGGATGCGCCAGGGCTGTTTGTTTGACGCCGAAGGCGCCAGGCGAACCATCTCCAGTGGGGTTGCGAAAGCGCTATCAATATCTGGACTCAATGGCTTCCCAAATTCACTGTCAAAGAACAGCGTTTCCCAAGGCAGGCGGTCTTTTGAACCCGCTATTTGTCGGACGGTGCTGCCCAATACGTGATCGTCCTGAGCCGGATATCCGAGCGAACAGACCGCTGGGAGTATTTCGTTTTTAAGCGCGGTAATTTTCTGAGCAAAACCGCTGCGCGTAAACGTCCCGCCTAACCAGCAGGTCCCCAGCCCCAGCTTCGTGGCGGAAAGGATGATCCGCTCCATCCGGTAGCCGAAATCTTCCATCGCCAAAGGCCCATCTTCGGCGGCTCCAATGATGAATGCCGGTGCATTCTTGATAAAGCCATACGTGCCCAAGCCGCGCAGCGCGTCGCGATCCTTTTCGCTGGCTGCGACCAATTCAAAACGGCTGGGATTTTGAAACGGGCCGGGGGGCAACTTAGTGATGGAATTGGATAGCGATTCCCGCAGGTTTTCTGCGATCGGGGTGGATGCGTAATTGCGGCAGGAGTAGCGCTGTTGGATGGTTGAAAGAATGGAAGTGTTTTTCTGCATGGTCTCTTGTGGTGTAAATGTGTTCAAACTTGTATGCGAATTATCATAACAAGTACGCATGGTACTGTCCAGACCTTAATTCATCTTTGGCGCGCCTTTCTAATATCGCAAAAAGATTAAAAGGTCGTTGACTGGATGGTGATTATTTCCCTACACTCACAGGAACGACCAGCGGCTTGCCGGTGAGCGGGTCTGGGATGATCCGGGTATCTACTTGATAGACTTCTTGCACCAGGTCAGTGGTCACAATAATTTCCGGCGACCCGGCGGCGATAACTTTTCCTTCATTCATGAAAATAATTTTATCGGCATAGCGACAGGCCATGCTCAGATCGTGCAGAACCAACCCTATCGTGCGTCCTTCATTGCGGTTTAACTCCCAGATCCAATCCAACACCTCCACCTGATGAGCAACGTCCAAAAAGCTGGTGGGCTCATCCAGGAGCAGGATGGGGGTTTGCTGTGCAAGGGCCATGGCCAGCCAGACCCGCTGTCGTTGGCCTCCGGAGAGTGACTCTATGGGACGGCTGCGCAGATCTTCAAGCTGAGTGGCTTTCAAAGCATGATCGATATGCCATTGGTCTTCCTCGCTCCACTGACGGTACCAGCGTTGGTGAGGACGGCGGCCAAAAGCAACCAGATCTTCCGCCAGGATTCCTTCCGGCGCCAGGCTGCCCTGCAACTGAAAAGCAACCTGTTGGGCGAAGGCACGATGCGATTCCTTTGAGCTCGATACTTCGTGTAGACACACATCGCCTTGGAATGGTTTCAATAAACGGGCGAAAGTGCGGAGGAGCGTGGATTTTCCGGAACCATTGGGTCCGACGATGGCAGTAATTTGCCCTTTGGGCAGTGAGGCAGACACGTCTTGTAGCACCCGATCGCCATTGTAGCCCACACTCACCTGTTCAGCGCTTAGGGCTGCGTGTCCTTGGATGATTGTCCTCCGGCGCGAGATCGTCTGGCGACTGGTGGGAACGTAAATCGGTAGGGCAGAGCCTGGGATGGGGAGAGCCTGACAAGAGACGGCGAAGACATCCGCCAGAAGACTGGGTGAGAGAATATTCTCTGGCGAGCCTTCTGCCATGATGGCGCCGCCGCGCATGACCACCACACGGTCGCTAATCTGAAAGGCATCGTTGAGGTCGTGAAGTACCAGAACGATGGTCCTGTTTTCTTTTTGGTTCAGGCGGCGGAGCAGGGTCATGACTTCTTGTTGGTGGGCGATATCCAGGTAGGTGGTTGGTTCATCGAGGAGCAAGATGGGAGTCTCCTGGGCGATGGCCATGGCTATCCAGGCGCATTGGCGCTGCCCACCGGAGAGTTCGTCAACCAATCTGTCGCGCAGTTCACTCAAGCCTACCAACTTTAGGGCTTGTTCGACCGCCAATTCATCGGCAAGGGTGGGCGGCTGGAGGAGCGCCTGATGAGGGTATCTGCCGCGGTTCACCAAATCTGCGACGGTGATGCCGCCGGGAGCATGGGCGTGTTGGGAATGCAGGCTGAGCCTTCGCGCAACTTCTTTCGTAGGCAGGTTGTGGATCGAATGCCCATCCAGGAGCACGGCGCCGCGGCTGGGTTTGTGCAAGCGAGCCAGAGCTCGCAGCAGGGTACTCTTGCCGCTGCCGTTCGGCCCGATGATAGATGTGATGGCTCCGGGCTGAACCTGGAAGGATAGTTCGCGGACGATATCGGCTGAACCGGGATAAACCAGGGTGAGATGATCTGTTTGCAGGAAGGACATGACCGGTTCCTAGAGGCGCGTGTTTGCGCGGTATAAGAGAAAGAGGAAATAGGGAGCGCCCATTGCGGCGGTGAGGACGCCCGCGGGTAACCCCACCGACAGGGCGTGCTGTCCGAGTATGTCGGCGCCCAGGACAAGGATTCCACCGAGAATTCCGCTTAGGAAAAACACTCCTCCGGTGATAGGGCCCGCGAGCAGGTGGGCGATGTGGGGCACCATGAGGGCGACGAAGCCGATTGGTCCGGCGGCGGAGATGGCAACGGCAGACATCGCGCAGCCTACCAGAGCCTGTAGCAGTCGGGTGCGCTCCAGTCGGATACCCAAACTCTGGGCGGTCAGATCGCCAATTTGCATAACCTGCAACGGCCACATCAAGACTGCGCCGAAAGGGGTGAGGAGCCCGGCGGCCAACCCAAGCGTTCGTACGTCCGCCCAACCGGCTGCGTACACGCTGCCTGTCATCCACTGGTAGGCTTTGCTGACATCGTTGATTTCGGCGCGGACAACCAGCAGTGTAATCCCGGCGGACAGCATGGCGTTGATGCCGATGCCAACCAGGATCAGGCGGGCGTTAGAAAACTTGCTGCGCCAGCTCAAGGCATAAATGGCTGCTGCCGCGATCAATGCGCCCGAGAAGGCTGCGACTGGCAACCAACCGGTGGGCAGGCGAGTGACAATCCAGAAGACGGCTGCCAGGGAGGCGCCAACGTTGATCCCGATCATGTCCGGTGAGGCCAATGGGTTGCGCACCAATCCCTGGAAGACTACTCCAGATTGGGCCAGAAGCAAGCCTACCAATCCGGCAGTAAGGATGCGCGGCAGGCGCAGGCTGAGAACGACGAAATCTGCTTCTCGCGTGCCCTGACCAGCAAGGGATTGCAGAATGGCGCTTAGGGACAGGGAATGGCTGCCCAATGTAAGAGCCCAGGCCGCTAACGAAATAAACAGGATCAGGGTGATTCCGATGAGCGCCAGCACCTTGGGGCGAAAGCGGAAGGAGACTTGGTGAATGTCCAGGCGCCAGAGTCGTGGGGCAACTGCGGTTTTGGCAGCAGATTCACTGGCTGTCATTTATAGCTCCACCGTTTGGCGGCGGGCCAGGGCGATCAGGATGGGTGCGCCGATCAGGGCCGTGACGATGCCCACCTGGAGTTCTCCGGGGCGGGCGACCACCCGACCGGCGATGTCTGCCACAAGAAGAATGAGCGGTCCAACCAGCATAGAAAACAACAAAATCCAACGCTGGTCCGTCCCAGCCACCGCACGCACGATATGAGGCACGGCCAGCCCTATGAATCCTACCGGTCCTGCGACTGCGACCGAAGCACCTGTCAAGAAGACCACCAGGAGGACAACCAGCAGGCGTATCCGACCCGTGTGCATGCCCAGCGAGCGGGCAGTGTCCTCGCCCAGAGTCAGTACGTTGAGCTGGCGGCTCAGCAGAAACATGCCCACGATTCCGATTGCCAAGAACGGCAGAACTGCGAAGAACACTTCCAGGTCACGCCCGGCTAACGATCCGGCCAGCCAGAAGCGCACCTGGTTGAGGGCCTGTTGGTTGAGGAGGAGCAGCGCAGTGGTCCAAGAGCCCAGCAGGGTGGAGATAATCATACCGGCCAGGGCTAGTTTTGCGGGGGATGCTCCTCCGGATCCCGCCGAGGAGATGATTAAAGCCAGGGCAGAAGCAGCCAGGCCACCGGCGAAGGCAAACCAAAGGGTTTGCAGCGGGCTGGCAGCCAGACCGAAGAACATGGCCGTCACGATAGCAAAAGCGGCGCCGCTGTTTACCCCCAGGATAGATGGATCAGCCAGTGGGTTGCGTGTGGCGGCTTGCATGGCAGCGCCCGCCACGGCCAGCGCTGCGCCAATGCCCAGCCCGATGATCGTGCGTGGAAGGCGAATGGTGCGCACGACCGTCTGCTCGTAGGAGTCTGGTGAATAGTTCATCAGGGCATTGAACGCATCGGCGCTGCTGATGGGAATGGAGCCGATGCGCAGACTGAACATGGCAACCAGGACGAGTCCAAGCGCAGCCAGACCAAGCCCAACGGAGCGGGAGAGGACAGGCAGGAGGGCTTTGCGGCGTTGATTAAGCATGGCTGGTTTTTCTGCGCCGAAGGGCGATCAGTTGTTCCAGGCGGCGCTCATCACTTTGCAAATAGCAAGATGCGCAATAACGGGTTGGGCTGCTCTGTGCGGCCGGTTGGGTGAACCACAGGCAGCAGCCTGAGCGGATGACCAGTTCGTCACGCTGCTCGTCAATGGTGAAGAGAAAGCGTCTTGGCCTGCGGCGAACTGGAAAAACACGCCCAGCTACTGCGGCTTCCCATTTTGCCCAGACGGCATCGGGGTTGAGGGTGGTCTTTCCTGCAAGTTGAAAGCCAAAGGCGAGAGAATCAATGGCGCAAGCCCAGGCATTCGCCCGGGCAACTCGCTTTTGGCTGGCCCATGAGTCGATTAACGGCCCGACCAGGCATTCTAGCTCTGCGAACAAGGCGTCTGCGGGTGGAGAATCGGGGCGCGATGCGCGGATGGATGGATCGATCCAGCGTGCGTGATTGAGCCATTCGCTGTCGGATATCAACAGATTCTTGTGAAGCCGGATGACAATATTGTGCGTGGCGAAGAGGTAACCAACCAGGGCCAACGGTCCATAGAGCACGTACCGCAGTGTGTAGGTTCCAGCCGCCTGGCCTTCGGCCTGAGCTTGCTGGGCGATGCGCTGAATTACCCGCTGACCAAGTGGCTCCTCAGATAATTGCTCAAAGCGAAACCAGTCGTCCCGGCTGGAAGGCGGATGTCCCAGAAGAACATCCGCGCCTTCCAGCAGGCCGTTGAAGCGCCCAATCGCCTGTTCCAGCAGGGAAAAATCTATGGCCAACGAGGCTTTTGAGAAGATCACAACCTAATTCTCCGATGAGGACGGTATGGTGGTGGCAGCGTCGCCATCCACCGCGGCGGCCAATTGGGGAACCAGATGTTCCACGGCATAAGGCAGGCTCAAGACGGTGCTGAAACTCAACGCGCCGTACAGCGTGTCTGCGTAGCCAACGAAAAAGATATCCCGGCCTTCCTGGGTGAGGCCCAATTGCTGGTAAAGCGGATTCGACTGGAGCGATGCTTTCTCCTCCTCTGATCCAACCTGCCAGATGAGCACGTCAACATCGAGGAGTTGGATCTGCTCGCTGCTGATCTCAACCGCGTCCCGATCGCCGACCAGGGCAGCAAGTTGCTCGGGGAATACAAAGCCCAACGAGGTGAGGAAGCGTAAGGGTGGCGTGTTGGGGTTGAATACCCAATATTGCCCTTGCCCGGCAGCCGGGGAGGCGAAGGCGATGCTGGCGCCTTCAAAGTTTGGGTTTGCCCCGCGGGCAGCTAGGATGGACGCCTCGACGGAAGAGATCTGCTGGCTGGCTGTTTCTTCTAGTCCCAAGGCTCGACCAATGATCGCGGTCTGCTCCTGCCAGGGAACGCCGAAATCCACATACTCAGCGGGTTGTGCCACTGTGGGGGCAATTTGAGCCAGACGTTCATATTCTTCGGCGGTAATCCCTGAGTGCGTGGCGATGATTACGTCGGGGTCGAGAGCGACGATGGCTTCAAAATCCAACTCGCCGTATGTCATTTTCATGACCGTAGGCTGAGCGCTGCCCAGTTCGTCTTGCGCCCAGGGCCAGGTAGCAAAGGAGTGGTCGCCGAACCACTCTCGCACGGCTACCGGATGGATGCCCAGCGCCAGGATGGGGTCTTGCTCGCTGAAACCAAGTGACACGACTCGCTGGGGTTGTTGTGGGATGATGGCTGTGCCGAACTTATGCTCGATGGTGACCGGGAACTGGCCGGTGACGGGGACGATGCCATCCTCTTGTGAGGCAGGAACGGCAGAGAGTGCGGCGCAAGCACCGATGAGCAGGGCGGTGATCACCGAAAGCAATAAACTTCGGTGGAGAAGGCTGAGGCGAAATAGTTTCATGGGGCGAATCCTTTCAGGGAAGGGGATAACGGTACAACGTTCGCCTCAGTATAGTGACGCCCACAAATAATATCAATATAGTCGGATTAAAATATTTTTCACCAGGGTGGAAGCCAATAATCAACCGGGTTGAAGATTATTTCGCAACCGGGGAGTTCCCCGGGCCTACTTTCTGTACATTTACCCAGAGTTTTTTGGCCAGTTCGTAGCCGATGACATGATCCTGGGGTTTCATTTGTAGGCGAAGAGGGCCCTTGAAGGGGGCGCAACTAAACAAGTGGAAAGGGGTTTCGGGCAGCAAACCCAGATCGGCGATATAGCGCAGTTCGTCAGGATCGTGGGTGCGCACTCTGCTGATGAGGCAATCTGAGCCGGAAGGCACCTCGATCAACGGCTTGTCGTGCAGGATGGGCATGACTCCCTCCTTGGTAGGGATGGGCTCTCCGTGCGGGCAGCGCTTCGGATATCCGGTCAAGGAGTCGATCCGATCCTCGATTTCCTCGTTCACCCCGTGCTCGAAGACATCCGAAAGCTCGTGGGCAGAGGCCCAATCGTACTGCATAACACGCACCAGAAAGACCTCGACCAGGCGATGGCGGCGCAGAGCAGGCATTGCAATCTGTTCTCCTTGCGGTGTCAGCAGCACTCCGCGGTACGGCTCATAAGAGAGAAAACCCTCTTTCCGCATCTTTTGAACCATGTTGGCAATGGCCTGTGCCGAATTGCTCATGTGATCTGTGAGGAGGGAAAGGGGGACTTTATCGAAATCCTGCTGCAGTCGGTATATTTCCGCGGCATAGGACTGCATGGCTGGACTGACCGGCATGAACTGATTGCTCCTCAATTAACAAGATAAATATAACAAATATTGTCTTATTATACTATGAATGGCGACTGTCTTCTCCTGGCCTTGGAGAGTGAGAAAAGCTTGCTATAATATCTGCATTGCCCAGTGGAGCGTTTGGAGAGGAACCATGCAAATTGTGGATTTTCAGGTGCTTATTGCCAGTGTCATCAACTTCTTGCCAAAATTAATAGCCGCGTTAGTGGTCCTTGTGGCAACGTTATTGATCGCCAATCTGGCAGCTAAATGGGTATCCAATAAATCGGTTAGTCGTGGAATGAAGGCTGAGACGGCCCGGTTGTTGGGCAATGTGGTTCGTTGGGCGATTTTGATCCCTGGGTTCATCGTGGCCCTGGAGCAGGTGGATTTCAACGTAACCGGCTTCCTGGCCGGGCTGGGTGTGGCTGGTTTTACGATCGGCTTTGCGTTGCAAGATATTTCGAAGAATTTTATCTCCGGAATATTGATCCTTTTGCGCCAGCCGTTTCGTATTGGGGACGCGGTGGAGTTATCGGGCTATGAGGGAAAAGTCACCGATATCACCCTGCGCGATACGGTTGTTCAAACATGGGATGGAGAAGTGGTCATTCTCCCCAATGCTACTGTATATGCGGAGCCGATCAAGAATTTTAGCGGTTTGAAACACCGGCGGCGGACCTTGAAATTAGGGGTCGGCTATGAGGTGGATCTGAGAACTGCCCAGGAGCACATTTTGGCTGCGGTGAAATCCGTGGATGGTGTGTCGGCTGATCCTGAACCGATGGTACTGTCAAAAGAGTTCGGTCCGTCGGAGGTTGTGCTGAATGTCTACTTTTGGGTCGATCAAACTCAGTACAGTATGTTGAAAGTGCCTTCGGACGTGATCCAGGCTATCAAGATCGCCTCAGAGCGCGAAAAAATTCGGATACCTTATCCGATTCAGATAATGAAGCTGTCAAGATCCGACCTGGATGGATACCTGGATTCCAAAGATTAACAGCTCAGCGGGTAGCGCAAGATCCCTAGAGTTGTTTGTAGAATGGGAATCGATTTCTAGTGTTTCACGGTCCTACCTGATAAATCCACACGGTCCCATCCCAGGTTGGGGCATACAGGCGTGTGCCGTCTGGCGAGAGGTAAACTCCACCAATTTGGCTGCTGGCAGGTAGGATAGAAAGAAGTTCTTTACTCTCTGCATGTAAAATGCAAATATTACCTGCCAAAGAATCGTATCCGCGCGTGAACATCATTTCACCGTCCGCCGATACAGGGCCGACTGCGCTGCAATCTTCTACCTGGTTGGCCTGGCCCTGGTAAGGCCCGATCACCTCGCCTGTTTTTAGATCATAGGCAACATCGTCAATATAAAAGCGTTCTTCTTCCGGCATCACCCAGAAAGACTGTGGAAAATGCGGGTTGAGCGTCACCATGCCCTGATAGTATTCAAGCGGCTCGGAGAGTACATGGTATTGGGCAGCCCCAGAATGAACATTCCATCCAGCGGCAGTGCCCCAGCTACCAAAGCCAACGATCTGATCGGTTCCGGGAACAAATTGCATGTCGTAGACGAAAATCCGCGATTGAGTCCATTCTTCCCCATAGGCATTCACTTCAACTTTTTCGAAATAATGTTGGAATGCCCCGGTGTTGACGTCCCAACTGCGCAGCGAGCAATCTTCGCTGGTGGAGACTAGCAACTGGCCGTCTGGTGAAAAAGCCAATTCATAGATCTCAGCGCTATGTCCCGCCATCCGGCTGGTGGTATCCATTTTGTTCAGATCAATGACCAGGATTTCGCCATTTTCCTTCCCGATCGCAATGCGATTATCGATTGGTGAAACGGCGTACGTGGCAGCTTCATATTGCGCAACGATTGCGCCGTCTTCCGTTCGACGGATTTCGAGCAGATTGGGGTATTGACTCAGGGCGAAGCTTCCATCAAAGGTGAGATCAAATCCGTACGTGGATGCAGTGAAATTCCATGACTGGTGAAGAAGAGTAGATGATAAGATGTCCCATAGTTGGATACTGCCGTTTTTATAGGCGACTAGAACCGTATCTTTTCCAGGCAGATAGGCGAAATCTAGGACGGGAAGATCAAAACTTCCAAAAGTATTCAGAAGCGTTCCGTTCCTGGCGTCATAGGTTTTCAAAATACTGAAGCTGCTGCTGCTATATAAATCGGGAGGCCTGAGGAGAAGCGCAAAGGTGCGTTTCGTTGTTGAAAATGCTCCACGGAAAGGCGCCAGCGGAAGAGGGTCGTAGACGTTTCCGCACATGCTGAATGAGGCTAAATCGCAACCATCTGGTGAATTGTAGTCTTCGTATTCAACGTAAATTGTGTCATGGGAAAAGTCAAACAGTTCTGTGCCTGTTTCTCGGTCAGTTACTTCTGCGGAAACAAAGCCGTAATATGCATAGTTTCTATCAGACCAATCCTCTGTTTCTTCGTAAGACTCGTAAGCTAATCGGCTGGAAAATTTCAACGCACGATCATCTGAGAAGAATTCTAGTTCATATCCGCCGCTTTCTTGATCAACGACCCATTGCCCGCCGGGGTTGTTGGTGGTTACTTCTCCAGACTGGAGGTTGATGTACCATGACTTCTCTTCATGCAATAGCACATATTGTCCATCCTCACGAAAGCTCAGTGAGTCCGCATCAATGGGTTCCGCAAAAGCGATCCAGCGTGGAGGATCGTTCAGGGCTTTCATATCATAAACCGCCAATCCATACGCACTGCTGACAACGAACGAGTCTCCGGCAGGAGAAAATGCCACCCGCGAGATGGTCCCTCTGCCCCAACGAGCAATGTTGTTTATTTTGCTCAGGTTGGCGTAGGCAATGGGTGCGTCCGCGCGAGGAATGGCCGTTCCGGCGATAGCTGTGCCCTGCGCCGGGTGCAGGTATAAAGAGTCGGAGATGGTGAATCCGGGGGTGGCGGAAGGCCGCGCGGTTGGCGGCGGAACCTCTGTTTTGGTCGGTGCTTTCGTATACGTTGGTACCGGTGTAGACGAGGGACGCCGGGTATGTGTGACCGTTGGTGAAGGTGGAAAGGTCAGGGTGGGTGAAGCATTTGCTGCCTGCCCAGATGGTTCGATAACCCGGATCGTGGTGGAGCAGCCCACAAGCACAAGCACAAGGAAAGGCAATATAAGGAATAATGTTTTGATAATATGATTGGAATGCAGAAATCTCATTTCGCCCCCGAAAAAAGAATTAACTAATTGTAACTCAGAGGGGGAGAAAGCACCTAAAGCTGGATCTATAATTTTTTCTCATCAAGTAGGAGTTTTCCAAGTGCATAAGAGAGGCGTCGGTATGTAGATGCCTCTGGAAAGCCAACAGTGATAGGGTTCAGGTTAGTTCCAACAACAACCGCATTACCCTCCGCGCTAGTTTCCAAGAGAGCTAAGTAAGAACTGGTTTGTCGAAGGAATAATCCTTCGGCAATATTGAAAACAGCACTTTCTCCTAATGCTTTTCTTGCCAATGCTTCAATGTTACGTCGCCTATCTATCATTCTTGGAACTCGATCATCGCCAATAATTGCCGTATTCAGGTCCACGGGATTTTGTCCACCAATCCATTGTTGACCCAAATCTTGGAGCAATAAATCCTCCAGGGTCATTCCTGCCTTGGGGAAAAAGAAACCTTCCTGAGCGTAGTAATCCATCTCCCCATCGGTAAATTCATAAAAATCGGTCCGTTCTCCTCGTAACGTCAATGATCCGACCAAATGTAAGTGAAAAGGCCATTCCTCAGATATATACGATTCATCACCTTCGGTCCCGAACTCGTAATATAGATACTCGTTGATGTCTTTCTTTGTCATGTGAATTTTCCTCCTCTTGGGTTCGATGGATGTGCTGGCAGATTGATGAGAAATCCTCCCGTCTGGTAAGAATGGGGCGTCAAACTCGATTGATCACAAGGGAGGATGCTATGATGATAACCGACTTCGAGAATTTTTACATCTGGGTGTTTGTAGTGGCGGATGATAAATGGAATAGTATAACGCCGTTGCTCAAGCATCGTGGACCGGAACAGTAATTTGGTGATCGCGGGTTAATTGCAATGACCTTGATCGGAGAATGCCATGGCTGGTATATAGAAACGGAGCTGCCGGAATTCTGAAAAGCGTATCAGCATCCTTTCCCGCAAGTTCCTATTGTAAGGCAGTTCAATCGCAGGTGACGCAATTTGAGGCAAGCGATCAACCTCATCCGTCAATTCATCTTGCGGAGTTATGGCTTGAGCGGTGACCGGCAGTGCCCAATCGATAGCCCAACTGCGATACTCAAAAAAGTGCGATAATGACTATGGTATCAGGAGCGCAGATATGCTCCTGTTAAGTCTGGAGAGTCAACATGTCCTTCCACTACCTTGCCCGAGCCATTATCGTCTCCAATGGACAAATCCTTTTAGCTCACCAGAAGGGTGCTGCGTACACCTTCCTGCCCGGCGGTCATATCGAGTTTGGCGAGCGGGCTGAACTGGCCCTGGTACGCGAAATCGCCGAGGAAATCGGCATGCTCGCCTCCGTCCAACGCTTTGTCGGGGCGGTGGAAGGTTTCTATGACGAGAACAACGGCCCCCACCATGAAATCAATCTGGTGTTTGAGGTCGACGTTCCCGTGTTGTCGTCGGACCGGCCCCCTCTATCCCGCGAACCACATCTGGAGTTCCTGTGGTCGCCGCTCTCGGATCTGGCGGCGAACAACCTTTTGCCGGTACCGATGATTTCATGCCTGTCGGCATGGGAGCGCGGAGTGGGTGGATTTTGGGGCTCCGCTTTTGATTGATTGGGATTTTGAGTATTCTGTAGTTCGCGGAATTGGTTCACCTAAGCGGTGGATGTTTTGGCAGTGAGTTAGAAGTGGATTGCCTATCTAAAAATCGTTTTGATCGCAGGATAGGCAAGAAGTGAGGGTTGCCATGAACCTGAAAAGATTGATCGTGTTTGGGATTCTCTTCATCCTGATGCTTGCCGGGTGTCAGCTAACGCAATTTCAAATATCGACCTCGGCTTCGGATAAGGATGCAGAGATGCTGGGCCCTACCATTACGCCTCGCCCGATGGATCAACCGCTCCCCGTGATCTTTGATGATGACGGCAGCCCAGATGGGACGGCGGCGCTGCTCTTCCTGCTCAGTCACCAGGGAGTTTCTTTGAAGGCGGTTAGCATCTCTTATGGCGAAGCATACCCGGAAATTTATATCCAACACATTGGGCGCATACTGGATGACTTCGGGATCCAGGATATTCCATTCGGCGCGGGGCAAAGCGCTCCCCTGGCTGGAGAGAATGCTTTTCCGGAGAATATCCGCCAGGGGTCTAACAACTTTTGGGGGTTGCCTTTGCCTAATGCTGAGAAGACATATCCTGTCCAAGACGCTGCCGAGCTGATGGTAGCCGTGATCAACCAGTCCCCCGAGCCGGTAACTCTTTTTATTAGCGGCTCGGGTACTAATTTGGCGAAGGCTTTACGGCTTGATCCCGAGATTGAACCCAATATCGCTGCTGTGTACATCATGGGCGGCGCGGTCTACGTTCCCGGAAACATTCAAGGCTTGTTGCCTGAAAGCAAGAATGCGGTGGCAGAATGGAATATCTATGCCGATCCACAGGCTGCTGAGGAGATTTTTGAGTCAGGTCTGCATCTTTTTCTGGTGCCGCTGGATGCCACCAACCAGGTGACAATTAATCAGAAAAATACCCGGCAGTGGCGTAAAGGGAGCCCGGTGGGTGTTTTAGCGGCCGATATCTACGATATGCAATTTAGTAAATGGGGGGCCGAGCGGACCGGTGTCTGGGATTTGATGACCGCCGCTATAATGGTAAATCCTGATCTATGCGAGTTTCAACCGCTTCACTTACAAGTTGTTACAGAAGAAGGGGATACCAACGGACAGACGGCTGTTGTTGATGGCGAGCAACCGAATATTCAGGTTTGCCTGAGGCCGGACGTGAAGCAAATTCGTCAGACGTTTGACCAGGTCCTTTCCAGTGGTTGGCTTCCGTAGCGTTGGGCCAATGAACACTGTGTTTAAGGTGCTTTTCTATTACCCTGGGCGCTCCAGTCAGCCTTTCCTGCCAGATTATCTCAAGGTTTCTGGAAGGGGCTGCTTTTCCCGCGCGAGGTTTGTCCTGGAAAGAAACGCTGAGAGCAACCCCGCCAGGATCAGCCCGCCACCCAAAACGCTCAAGGTGATGTGCCAGGCATCGGCGTAGTTGATGCCGCCGATGGTGTGCATGGGAGCCATGAGGAAGTGGATGGTTAGGGTGAGCAGGCCGACCGCGCCGAGGGCGATGGAGGCGGCATGTTTGCCGGTGGGAGTTTCGCCGGCAGGCTTTGCAAAGTTGACACCCTGCCAAATGCCGGGGATGCGAACGACCAGGAAGACGATCAGGGTGAGGACGTTGGTGTAAAAGACGCCGTCCACGGGCATGGAACTACCGCGCAGGGCACGTGAGGCGAACATGTGAATGGCATTAATGACCGTGCCAATGATCAGCGCGATCATGGCGGATTGGTAAGCGCCTTTGGACCCGCGCACCAACTGGACCACCGCGCGCACGCCCAGTACCCCGGCAGCGATACCGACCAACACGAACAACACCCACAACCACTGGTAAGGGGCAATGGCAGAGAACTTGCCCGAGAAGCCGGTCGGGTTCAGGGTGACACAGGTTGTCCCAGCGCCGCCCATCAGGGTGAAGGCAGCCGTTAGGGCCATCAAGACGATGGCGACGATACGCAATGTTTTAGCCCACCAGGTGTTTCTCATTATTCACTCCCTTTTGAATAGAACATTGAAGTCACGACCAAGAAAAACCAGCCACGAAGGCGGCGGTCATCGCCAACAGCAAGGAGGGCAGCAGCATGAGGATCGTCTTGTGGGAGAGCAGCGGCTTTCCGGTTTTGAGCAACGCCAGCAGGATGCCACCCAGGCCGATGAACATGCCGCCGAGACCGACCAGGAGAAATCCAGGTTTCGCCAGGTCTTGAGAAACGGTCGCTATCGGCAAGAAGAAGATGGTGAGCCCAGCCACGCCATGAACCAGGCCCAATACCAGCACCGGAAGTTTGTTTTTCAAGCGCAAGACTCGGGTGATGAGCACAGCCAGGAAGCCTGAAACAGCAAAGATCAGGAAGCCGATTCGCCAGGCGGGAAGATGCTCCCAGACTAAACCCAGGGAGAGGCTGAGGGGGATGAGTGTGGAGAAGACGACCACAATGGGGCTGTCGAGGACTTCGAAACCGAGAATAATGAGCAGCAGCCCGGCGATGAGCAGCACGCCAAAACCAACGGTGTAAGCGGTCAGGGGAACGGTTTCCGCGCCGTTGATGCCCACCGCTACCTGCCAGGCCGCCAGCAGGCCGGTAATCAGCAGTAAGGCACGATCGAGGAGAGTGATTTTCATAAAGAGAGCAAGACCATCGCGGAGAGCATGTAAACCGAGGCGTATTTAAACAACCCGTAATTGACTCGTTCGGTCGGGCGGTAGATGCTAGAAATAGCCAGGAGCAGCAGTCCTGCCGAAAGGACGACCAGCAATCGCACGAAGCCCCATTGAATGCCGATCAGAATCCCGGCAGCGGCGATGGCGACCGCGGCGATGATGCTGGAGATGGCGATAATGGCCCGGGTGGCGGGAAAGCCGTAGGTGGAAGGGAAGGTGGGAATGCGTGCTGTTTCATAATCCTCAAAGTAGCGCATGGAGAAGGTGAGGATGTGGGTGGGAATCCAGAACAGTATGGCCAGAGAAAGCAGCAACCCGATGCCATCCACCGTCCCCAGGCCCAGGGCGCGCCCGGCCAGAATGGGCATGGCGCCGGAAATGCCGCCCCACACAATGCTCCAGCAGGTGCGGCGTTTAAGCCAGATGGTGTAGACCACCACGTCAAAGAACAGACCGGCAAAGACGATCAGGCCAAAGAGGGGTGAAAGCAGCGCCGCAAGCCCCACGCCCAGCGTGGAGAGGATCAATCCCAGCCGCATGGCTTCACCGGGCGCAACGCGACCATCCGCCAGCGGGCGGTGGTGGGTGCGGTTCATCACGGCGTCGATATCGCGGTCGTACCACATGTTGAGGATGGTCGACCCGGCGATGGCCAGGTACAGGCTGACGATGACCCCCACAAAATCCTGCCAGGGTACCACGGTGGGGCGAGCGGTCATGTAACCGGCCACACCGGTGGCCAGCAGCAGCCCGGTTTGCAGGGATTTAGTCAGGGACCCGTATAGGCGAAGTTTGGTGAGAAAAGCCTTCATGTTAATCGCCGTCCCTGGCACAGCGGAAGCCTACGCCGGGGCTGAAGTAGGTGGGGGTGGCGTTGTTGCGCACCCAGATGCGCAGGTCCATCTCATAGGTGTCCTTGGAGCCGCCGCGCATGAAGCGGTAATGCATCCCTTCGTAGACATCACCGGTCCACTGCCAGACATTGCCAGCCATGTCATAGAGTCCGTAAGGAGAGGCTGAATCGAGCGTCTGGTACTCGCCGTACTTCTGGCCGTTGTAAAAACCCACCGGTGAGGTGCGCGAGCCAAAGCTGGACATATCTTCAAACGGATCGCGGCTGGCATAGAAGTTGGCGCTGTTGCGAAGGATCTCATCCCCCCAGGGGTAGGAGCGTTGATCCTCGCCGCGGGCAGCCTTGACCCATTCCATTTCGCTGGGCAAACGAGCGTCAGAATATTCGCAGTATCCGCGCGCGCCAAACCAGCTTACCATCGTCATGGGGTGGTTCTCGTAGCCCGATTGGGCTGTGAAGGTGCTTCCGTCATACTTCACACGCTGCGAAGGATCGTTGAGGGGGAGGTAGATCCAGTCGCCTTCCTTGATGGGTTCTTCGTGCTTGACCTCGCGGAAGGTGTCACCAGGGTAATATCCAAATATGCTTTCTTCGTCCAACTTCACCGAGCCGTCGGCCAGAGCCTGGTTGAGAAAGTCGGCGTATTGGGCCACGGTAACGTTAGTGACCATGATCTCGTACGCGGGGAGGGATTCTACACCATCGAATTGGCCGGAGTAAAACTCTCCGGCGGGGATTTGTGCCCAGGACTCAGGGTCGATGCCGGTATCGACCACCGGCATGGGGGCGTTGTGATCCACAGTCGCACAAGCGGTGAGCAGTATAGCGACCAGCAGGAGGGCAGTCCAGGCGCGTTTCATTGCAGCACCTCCTCGGAAAGTTCGTGATCTACTTCATCACTCCAGCGGCCTTTCTTCTTGAACAGATCGGCCAGTCGCCAGACCATGACCACCGCCAGCACAACCAACAGCGCTGCCAGACCGAAGTCCATGGCGATCATCAGATTGTTGACCAGAGGCTGCTGCTCGGCTTCGGTAATGAACAGGCGCTTCATTTCAAAGATGGTCACCGCGCCGAAGGCGATATCTGAAAGGATGATGATGCTCCAGCCGTACCACTGGCGCAGCTTGCCTTTCAATCCAATGATGTCGCCATAGTAAAGCAGGATGATGGTGGCGATGATGGCCGATAAAACATGCCAATGGCCGGTGAGTTCGATGCGCTCCTCGCGGGCGGGCCACACGCGGAAGATTTCGTCCAACCGCACGGCCATGAAGATGCCCAGGAAGCTGGTGGTGAAGTTCATGTACAGCATCTGCCAGGAGGGGCCAAAGGTGAGCGGGTCGCGCAGCAGGGCTTTGAGCTTGTGACCAATGTGCGGCTTCTTGAGATGGGCGGTGCCGGTGCGGATGAGCTTGTCCCACTGCCAGATGAGCAGAAGCAGCGCTGCCACCATGGAAGGGGTGGCGCCGACATAGATGATCATGTGGGCGATGGGTTCCAGCGGGGTGACCACGCCCCAAACGCCCAGATTGAGAACGACCGTGCCCAGGATCATCAGCGGCATGGCGATCTTGTGAAAGATGCCTTTGAAGTTGAGCCAACGCCCGATGATGAGCGTAATCATCACGGCAATGAGGGCCAGCATGATGTGAAGGTGGCCGATGATCGAGTACTCGAGAGTAGATTTATAGGGCAGGCGGATGATGTTTTCGGCCAGGAAGGTTTCAAAGCCGTTGCCGTACATAGAGCCGGGTACTGCGCCAAAGAGAGCCGAAATAACGGTGGTTAACGCAGTGGCAAAGAAGGCCACCCGCTCCAGATCGGCACCTTTTTTCGTGCTGGCGTAAGCTTTATCGGTGACGTAATACTCTGGGTTCCAGGGCCACAGCGCGATCACCAGCAAGACTCCGGCAAAGAAGATCAAAGTCAGCCCGGCGATGTACAGGCCGTGGAATGCCCAGTTGTGCCCAAAGTAAGCGAAGCCCATGCCGAAGATCATGGCGCACAGGTAGCCAACCGTGATGAGCAAGCGCACCGCTGACCGGTAAAAGGCTTTCATCTTGAGCAGGCTGGTGATCATATACGTCTCGATGGCGATCACGCCCATCGCGATGGAGTGGTAGAGGATGACAATGCGGCCTTCACGCTCGGCAGGGACGAGGTCCATGTTGAAGAGCTTTACCACCACTTCGCGCACACCCCATTCGGCCAAAGGCCCGGAGAGCATGCCAAAGATAGCTGTTTCTAGGGAGATCATGGCGATGGCTACCAGGATGAGGCCTTTGGTGGTTCCAAAAAGAAATTTGAAACGGTCGACGAAGAATCGCATTGCGAATTTAACTCCTAGGAATAGGTGGTCTCAGGTGTGATCACGATTGCGCCAAAGGTATGGTGGAGACTTAACTTGGTGGGCAGGATCAGGTTGTTCATCGGTAAATGGTACACACCCCTCCAGGCAGAACCCAAACCTTGTTTATAGTTATACAATTCTACGGCGATATCTGGCAACTGTATTTCATCACAAAGCGCAGGGCCAAACGTTGGTTGTTAAGAAGGTCAAAGCCAACAATCTATTCAGTGCTTTCCGTCCACTTTTTCATCATTCTTTGCGTGGAAGGCAAAAGCAGATAAATCAAAAGGAAGGTGCTGAGGATGGGCGCGGGGAGGAACATCGAGAAGCGGTGAACTTCAAACAGTGCATTATTCAGACCCAGTGGATATCCGGCCATCATGGACATGGCCGCGGCAAAAATTCCCACCGGTACTGCCCAGGAGGCCTTCTTGAGCACAGCGAAAATAAACATGGCCCATGCGGCAGCGCCCCACCAGCTGACTTGTTGTGACATGACGTACATGCCGTTCCAGAAGGAATCGACGCCTTTGGTAGATACGTATTTGGAGATGGGGGCCACTCCGTCAATGAAAGTGAGAACATAAGCAAGACCGGCCACAAAGGTGAGGGCGATGATTCCCTTAGAGACCTTGCCGATGATCAACATGCCAAACCACAAGACTGCGGCAATGCCAAAAACGATGATGGTAGGCGCGGAGAGATCGCCATCCATGGCTGGAATGGCCGGAAAGAAGCCTGCCAGGAGTTGGAGGGTTGCAGCCACGGCTCCCCAAAACCAGGCCCATTCCAGTTTCTTGATGAACCCGTACAATACAGCGGCCCAAATGGCTCCGGCGGCAATACCGAGCCAACCTAATACCGCGAAAACAATTCTCACAGAAGTGGCTTCGTCGGACCGGCCAACAGTGACGTGGGCATCGATCACAGGATTGTATTGGGCAGCAATGAAGTAATAGAAAAGCAGGCTGGCGAAGATACCCAGAATAGCCAGGATTGCACCAATAACGGTTTTGTTTTTCATCCCCAACTCCTTGATTAAGTTTTTCGAGATACAGTTTGAAAGGACTACTCGTTTGTTGAAGTTTTGCGCTTGCGTTGCCCCTTGGCGATATAAGGCAGTAAGTAAAGATAAGCGCCCGTGATTGCCATCAGGACCATTAAGATCGAGGGAACCTTTTCTAGCTTTCCCCAGACTTCTGACATTTCCTGGCTGCCGAAGAGTTTAATGGCTGCCGCAATCGGAATGAGCAGGGCGGTAGGGACGGCAATCCAGCGGTGGATTTTTCGAGACCATTTGTTCAACCATTTATTCATCGTCAAATTTCCTTGAGTCGGTCAGATTAAGTTGGATGGATCGAGCCGGGCTGGGAGCGCCTGGCGCTTCGATGCGATTCACAACGCCGCGAACAGCGTGAATTTTTTGGACGATTTCTTCTGCCATGGCGCGTTTTGCCAGAGTATCAACATGGCCTGCCAAATGGACGATGCCATGCATGACTCCGACGCGCAGATTTGCGAAAATGTGGCGGCTGTTTGTCGAAAACAGAGCCATTATTTTTTCGCGCAGTTCTGTGTCTGAAGCTTTTTGTTGAGGCAGCATACTTATTCCAGAATCAAAAAGAATCGGTCCATCTGTCACAGTGTACAGATGGACCGATTCTTTGTATGCGACTTATGTCGTGCGAAGTGCTAGGAGCCGGCGCGTTCTGCCAGGCCTTTGGGGTCGAGCAGAAGGATGGCTTGCTTTTCGACCCGCAGTAATCCTTCTGCTTCCAGCGCTTTCAATGCCCGGCTGAGCACGTCACGGACGGTGCCCAGGCGATCGGCCATTTCGTCGAAGGTGCTCCAGCCGCGGCGAGGAACGAAGAGTTGCCCGTCGTGAAGTGTTGCGTTGGCCAGGAGTGTTTTGGCCAGGCGCGCTTCCACACTGCGCAAGGAGAGGTCTTCCACCAGGCCAATATAGTAAAGCACTCGATCGCCCATCTTCCGAATGACTGCCATAGCCAATTCGGGGTGTTGGTTGATCAGTGTGATGACCGTTTCCGCAGGGATGGCCCAGGCATGAACCTCTTCCAGGGCGGTGGCGGTGCCGGGATACGGTGTACCTGAGAACACGGCGATGTCGCCGAAGATTTCAACGGGGCGTAGAATGAGCAGGGCTTGCTCGCGGCCTTCCGGCGTCATTCGGGTGGCTTTGACCCAGCCGCTAGCAAGGATGTACACATAATCGGCTGGTTCGCCTTCCAGATAAATAACTTGCCCGGCGGTGAAGTGTTTGGGGATGGCCGCCGTTAGGATGGCGTTCTGAACTTCAAGTGGCAGCGCATTGAAATGAAGGGTTTGGGCCAGCGCATCGATGAGGGACTGGGCATTTGCAGAGGATGAAGAAAGATGAGTCAATGCGTTCCTTGTACCGTTGTGTGAAGAGGGGAGGTAGTCTCTTGGTGAACACAACGGCCTGATTTATTGTACCCAATAGTACGCCCTGTTTGTTCTTAACAAGGCCTCTGTTTTGCTACGTCACCAGCCATCTTTTTTGCTATGATAAACGGACTATTCAATTTTACCCCTGAAAGGCTTGCATCATGAAACACCGCGTTGGCTTAGTTTGGTTAGTTGTCTTAGTTTTATCGGCCTGCTCCACAAGCGCCGGTCAGGAACCCCTAAAAGCCACGGATTTACCCGCGGCAACGAAAGCGCCCGCCGCCACACAACTGGTGGTGGAACCAACCGTGACACCTGCTGCGGAAGCGCTGCCAATTGAGTTTGATGAAGGAGCTACGACCTGGTATACCAACGGTGACCTGGCGGCCGGAGCCGGACAGCCGTATATCTTTTCAGGGCTGGTAGGGCAGCAGGTGACGGTGTGGTTGTCCACAGATCCTATCTCCGACAGCAACAATATCCGGGCGGCATTGGATGTAACTGACCCGAATGGCCAACCCCTTTTACTAAGCCCAGAGGTCTACTGGAGCTCGGTCCTGTTATCGGCGGGCGATTACGTGGTCGAAGTGCGCTCGTTGAGTCTGGAACCCATTACCTACCAAATTGTGGTGGAGCGGTCTCTTGCCACGATTGACCCAGCAATGGGGGCCATGTACGACTTGCTCCCCGACACCCTCTGCCAGGATTTGCGCGGTGTAGCCTCAGAAGCGTTGGGCGTGGAATTCACAGCGCAAACCAGAGCGCCTTTCTTTGACGGGATCGGGGGCGAAGCCGGGCAGGGCTGCCGCTTGACGGCTGGCGGGAACGGGACGCAGTTCAGCAGCCCCTCCGAGGTTGTCGCTGCCTTGAGCAATTCGGTCGGCCTGGGTTGGAACCCGTTGACCGGGTACGAAGCCGGCGGCCCCACCGGTTCTGCGGTTGGATTGGCGCGAGACATGGGCTTGATGTTGATTTCAGCTAACTGGCAGCCGGAAATGGGGGTTGTCTGCCCCGAAGATAAACCCATCTCGGATTGCGGTCTGACCCCGGAACAACAGATGTACCTGATCCAGATTGATATCGCCCAGTACAATGCGACTTTCTCCCTGGACGGGAACTGGGTGGATGCCGCGACCGGTTTCACCCTGGATTTGTATCAAGATTGGAAGAACATCTACGGTAACCACACCTTTGTAACCGAAGATGGGAACAAGATCGATTCGTTGGATGTGTCCATTGATGGCAGACTCTCCGGGCAGGTGGCGACCGTGAAATTCCAAAGCTCATTCACCACTGATACGGGCACGGCAGAGCTCACCTATATCGATGTCAATACGATGCTGTGGAAGATCATCGATCCGCCGGATGGAGAGTATTACTTGCCAGCCGAGGCTACGCTGAGTCGGAAGTGATAACTTTCCTCTCTCCGGTGAATTGATCTCCATAATAAGCAGCAATCACCGTGATTTTGTCGATGATGTGCTGGTTGAACTCTTCCAATTCTTCTGCTGGAATCCACAGTTCCTGGTGGATCTTTCCGCCGACTGTGTGAATTTCAAACGCCTGGGCATATGCATCCTCAACCTCGAATCGGGTGACAAAGCCGGCGAACGGCGGTGAAGTGGCATTCCAATCTTTGGCAATTTGCTCGGCATACTCGAAATTGAGCACCGGATAGAAGATTGGTTGTTCTGAGAGTCTGGGCGGGAAGGCGGTGTAGTCTGAACCGGCGATGAGATCCAGTTCTTTCAGGCCGACTGGGCGATAGAGAAGCATGGTTTCCTCGGAGTCTTTATTTAAGCTGAACGGTTTTGATACCCGCGCGCATGAGTGCTATGGTGAAAAGATCGCTCTCGTAGCCTTTGAGCAAGTCCTGAAATTTTTCCATGTCGTGAAGCACGATTTTTGGGCGGAAGAGTCGCCAGATGGGTGAATACTGAAACAGGGATTTTTCGATGCCGTAGTGAAAGAACCACTGCAGCAATTCTACTTTGCCCAATTTGGCGGGTGGAGGAGGATCAGCCTCAAAAAGCGGGATGCAAGTAACATCTGGCAGGCTCTCGGAGTCCATATCGCCGACAGCAACGATTTCCCACCGGCCCTTCGCGCCGGAAATGTATATCTTCGTTGCTACAGAGGTGGATTGGCCCTTCGAATTGGTGAAGGTGAATTGCTGGGGGCCCATATAGATGTCGATGGTTGGAAGCATGAGGATGTAGGTAATTCCTTTGGTCGCACAGAGGGTAGAAGCCAAAGTTGATATAGGCTTGATAGAAACTGGGACTACCTCTATTGTACTTCGGCTTTCCGCGTGAGATTGATAAGAAGTTAAATCGTTCCGCGGGATACGGCACCTTCGCGAGATGTCCAGGCGGTGAGATAATAAAAGCATCCAATGTGACCGGCGCTGAAGACAGAGGAGAGTACACAGATGATTAAAGGTCAGACCAACCGCCTGCTGGGATACCCGCAAGACGCCCGCTTGTTGATCCTCAACGCCGATGATTTCGGCGTGTGTCATGCGGTCAATGAAGCCATCATCGGTGTACTGAAGGCAGGACCTATTCGCTCCACGACTCTCATGGCGCCTTGCCCTTGGGTGCCGAAAGCTATGCGTTTCCTGCTCGAACATCCAGAGGTCCCTTTTGGTGTCCACCTGACGGCGATTTCGGACTTCACCGACTATCGTTGGAAGCCAATCTTGCCGAAAGAGAAAGTGCCTTCGTTGGTGGATCGGTTCGGATATTTCCACAGCTTTGACGAGATGTTGGTTCGGATTCCTTCGATCACATTGGATGAACTGGAGATGGAGTTTCGGGCTCAGATCGAGTTTGTACTGGCTGCCGGGCTTCAGCCCACCCACCTGGATTGGCACGCGCTGCGGATTAACAAACGACCTGAAGTTGGGGACGTGTTGATCGGGCTGGCGAAGGAGTTTGGCCTGGCACTACGTGTTAGAGGACAGTCTATGATCAACGCGTTACAGACTCAGGGCTTACCCACAAACGATTATGACTTCCTAGACTCTTATTTGCTGGAGCCCGAAACGAAACATGCTCAATTCGCCCAAATGCTGCGCGAGCTGCCGGAGGGTTTGAGCGAGTGGGCCATTCATCCAGGCCTGGACCACCCGGAACTACTGGCGCTAGACGCCACATGCAGGCACGAGCGCCAGCGGGATTACGACTTCTGGACTTCGCCGGAAGCGAAAGAAATCATTGAGCAAGAGGGGCTCACTCTGCTAGATTACGGCCCGCTCCAGGAACGCTGGCAAGGACGAAAGGTTCGGTAACGAACAACTGGCGCAGCCCGACATCAATCGACGGATTGTGCTGCGCTTTCGCGCAAGCGCTGCACTTGGCGAATGGGCGGCACGCCGAAGAGACTCTTATATTCCCTCTCTGCGGCACATTCCTCTATGGTGGTGGGCAGCTTTTCCTTTGTCATGGCAGCCTCCTTTCTCCTTTGCGGGCATAAGAAAAGAGCAGTCGAATTTTCTCGACTGCTCTTGCGCGTGGGCGGTGTTTTAAAACCTTTTCCTGCCTCGGTTACTCCCACACGTCCATATCTTCTTTCTTGAAAGAGTGTGTTTTCTGTTTTCTGATCCCCATAATGAGAAAGACAATTCCCGATATGATGAATAATGTTCCGAAAACGCAAGTTATCCAAAACGGTGCGCTTTTCTGCACGATATAATTCAACATTTGAACCAGCAGGTAGATTCCCAAGACAATCTGTGACACCCCGATGCCTATCAGATACGTATAACGTTTACTCATTTGTTTATTGACATCCTTTTTATCGGTATATAGTTCCAGTGGACCGTCCGCAGCGTTCTTACGTAGATACACTCTGCCGCCGTACTCCGCAGCAACGGAAATTCCGCTCTGCTCCAGAAAGGCAAGGTAATCCTTTTTCTTTCCGCCGGAGTAGTTCGGCAGATCAATTTTATACTGGTACTTTGCCGGTGAAACATCCTCAAACTCATATTCTCCGCTACGGTATCCGATGAGCATGAGGCCGCTTTCGCCTTGCTGATTCAGCCATTCTTCCTCTTTGTGAATGTCCATAAAAGACTTCTTAATCGTTGTTTTCATAGGTCGCCTCCTTCATTTTCTCTGCATTTCTAAGCAATTCTTTCAAACGAACAAGCTCTTTCTCAAAGAACTGCTTTCCCGTTTCCGTAATGACATACTCTATTTTTCTGTCCCGGGACTGCTCGTCTAACGGTTTGATCCATCCTTTTTCTTGCAAAGTCTCCAATGCCCCATAAAGGGTACCGGCTCCAAGGTTGACACGGTGGTTTGTCATGTCCGAAATATCTTTCATCAGAGCATAGCCGTGTGCCGGGCGGTGGAGACGAAGCAGAATGTAATAGATTGATTCAGTCAACGCACCGCTGTTTGCTGATCGTCCCATTGTTTCTCCTCTTTTTGCAACGTTTTTCGCTATATCGGTATATGTAATATATCGCAAAACGTAACACCTGTCAACCCCCTGTTTATTTTTTTGTTTACATCAATCTCTGCCTATTCACATCATTACTCTGTTTCGTATAGTCGCAGGCAGCCTTTCTCCGTTCTTCGCTGTTTGGGACGATCAAACCGGAAAAAGACCTGCGTCATTGCCAGTGGAGAGCCAACCGCTTCTCTGATGAGGAGTTGAAGCGTTTAAACATGCCTGTGATGTATTTTGGCAGAGCACAAGATGCATTATTTGACACAAAAGCCGCGGCTGAGAGATTACAAACCTGATTCCGCAAGCCAGGGTGATAATGATCCCAGAAATGGGCCATGCGTTGATCAACCTGTCGCAGCAGATCATGCCGTTTTTGTCGGATTGATACCGTAGCAGGGCTGCTTTTTGATTGGCAGCCCTGCTGTTATTTTACTCGGCGGACAGCGAGGCGCTTTCACGAAGGCGCTGCACGTGGCGAATGGGCGGCACGCCGAAGAGACTCTTGTACTCCCGGTTGAAATGAGAGGGGTCCTGATACCCGACCCGGTATGCGGCGGTGGAAGCATCAAAACCCTCGCTCAGCATCAATCGCCGGGCTTCCTGTAAGCGCAGTTGCTTCTGGAACTGCAGCGGGCTCATGGCCGTGACCGCCTTGAAGCGATGGTGCAGCCCTGATACGCTCATACCGAGCTCTCTTGCCAGGGTTTCGATCCTCAGGGGTTGGTCGATGCTCTCGCGAAGGCGCTCGACCGCCCGGGCGATGTGCGGAGTATAGCCGCCTTGCGCCAGGAGGTGTTGGAGTCTTGCGCCTTGCTGGCCGACCCAAAGGCGGTAGACAATTTCCCGCAGGATCAAAGGCATGAGCACAGGCGCTTCGGCAGGGGAGTCGATCAAGCGGATGAGGCGGACAATGGCATCTTGCAGGTTCACGTCCAATGGGCTGACGTCCATGGCGCTCACATCGTTTTTGTTCGCGCCCCGAAGATGGCTTTGGGCTGATTCGGTGATGACTGCGCTGACCAGGGTCGGGGATAGCTCCAGGCGGATGCTGAGATAGGGGTGTTCGGGCGAGGCTTCCAGGATCTGGCTGACGCGAGGCAGCTCGACGGTGGAGATCAGGTAGTTCTGGGGGTCGTACCGGTAGCGGGTGTCGCCCACCAGGACTTCTTTGCTGCCCTGGGCTATGACACATAAGGATGGCTTCAAGACACTGAAGACATGAGATAGGGGCACGGCAGAGCGGTACAGGTGCAGCCCGTTCAAGGGCTGGGCCGGGCCATCGGAAGAAAGTATCTTGAGGATGCGCTCAGCCAGTTCCTCACGGTTTGCTTGTGTGCGGGCGGAGTCTCGATCCATTTGTTGGTTGGTATCCACGGTCACCTCTAGCCGGATTTTCAAAGGAAGTCTTGCAGGATTATACAATCATCATCCAGTTTTATTCTATCACTTTCATCTTCAAACTCTCTATAATGACTTTAAGCAATAGAAAGAAGGAGATTCGGATATGGAAAAGCGAGTGCTCGGCAAAAGTGGTTTAGAAGTTTCGGCCCTTGGTTTGGGCTGTATGCGGATGAGTTTTGGCGATACGCCGACGGATAAGCAGGAGATGATTGACTTTCTGCATGGGGCGGTGGATCGCGGGATCACCTTCTTCGATACGGCGGAAGTATATGGGCCGTTCACCAACGAAGAGTTGGTAGGCGAGGCGCTGGAGATATATAAAGGCAAGGTGGTGATCGCGACTAAGTTTGGGTGGAAGCTCGACCCCGATAAAATGGGGCGGGGGGCCATGTTAGGCCTGGACAGCAGTCCGAAGCGGATAAAGCAGGTGGCGGAGGCCTCGCTTAGACGACTACGCGTTGAGGCGATCGACCTTTTTTACCAGCATCGCCCAGACCCGAATGTGCCGATTGAGGATGTGGCAGGCGCGGTGAAAGATTTGATCCAACAGGGGAAGGTGAAGCACTTCGGGCTTTCGGAGGCGGATGCCTATACCATTCGCCGGGCGCATGCCGTGCAACCGGTCGCTGCACTGCAAAGCGAGTATTCGCTGTGGTACAGAAACGTGGAAGAGAACATCTTGTCCACATGCGAGGAATTGGGCATCGGTTTTGTGCCCTACAGTCCTTTGGGTCGTGGCTACCTGACCGGCAAGATCGACGAAAACGCCAAATTTAGTAGTGATGACATTCGCAGCAACAACCCTCGTTTCACGGTAGAGGCTATCAAGGCCAACCGGGCGGTGGTTGAATTGTTGGAAAGAATCGCCAGACAGAAGGGCGCCACCCCGGCGCAGATCGCTCTGGCCTGGCTGCTGGCGCAGAATCCCTGGATTGTACCCATTCCGGGGTCGCGCAAGCTGTCGCGGCTGGAGGAGAACATGGGCTCGGCGAATATCGAATTGACGGCTCAGGATTTGAACAATATCCGCGAAGCTGTGTCGAAGATCGCGGTGGTTGGTGATCGGTATTAGCAGGACGGGGAAGGAAAAATTAGATGAACAAAGAAGTTGTAGTTCTAATCGGTACTGGAGCGATCGGTCAGGCGATTGCGCGCCGCATCGCCCCCGGAAAACATTTGATCCTGGCAGATGTGCGCGAGGCAAATGCCAAATCTGCATGTGATGCCCTGGCATCCATTGGATATCAGGTCAGCATTCAGCTTGTCGACGTGTCGTCGCGAGAAGCCGTCCACGCCCTGGCAATAGCGGCGTCCAACCTGGGCGATATCACTGGTGTGATCCATACTGCCGGATTGTCACCGACACAGGCTTCCCCGGAGGCAATTCTCAAGGTTGACCTGTATGGCACTGCCTTGGTTCTCGAGGAATTTGGTCGGGTGGTCGCTTCCGGCGGAAGCGGTGTTGTGATTGCCAGCCAGGCCGGGCACATGCTGCCTCCGCTTGGGTGGAAACAAGATGAACTGCTCGCACAAACACCTGCCGATGAATTGCTGTCCCTGCCAATGCTTGCGCCAGATCAGGTGCCAGACTCGGGGCGGGCTTATATGATCTCCAAACGCGCCAACTCACTGCGCGTTCAGTCAGCCGCCGTCCAGTGGGGCGAACGGGGAGCGCGGGTGAACGCGATCAGTCCTGGCATCATCTACACTCCGCTGGCAAAGGACGAGATGACTGGTCCAAACGCCGCCGGATATCAGCGGATGATTGATCTTTGCGCTGTTGGTCGAGGCGGCACGCCCGACGAGGTAGGAGCAGCGGCTGCCTTCCTGATGGGGCCTGAGGGTGCATTCATCACCGGCAGTGATCTGCTGATGGACGGCGGCGTAATTGCCGCTATGCGATTTGGTCGGCTAAGACGAGCGGCATAGATTCTTGAAGAGAAAAAGGAAGGTATCGCGATGAGTGAAAACCCTGGACAAGAAGTAATCCATCTCTCTAGAGAGAAGTGGAGTTGGATGTCAGAGCAAAAAGTGGATGCTCTGGATGCTCTCTTCCATGATGAGGCGGTCTTTGTGCATATGGGCGCAACCATGTCCAAGGATCAGGAACTCGAAGTTATCAGAAGCGGAGGCATTCATTACAAGGACGTAGATATCCAGGAAGTGTCCGTACGGTTCATTGGCGAAGCGACGGCTATCCTGTTGAATAAGATTCGATTGGTGGCGGTTGTGGGCGGCAATGAGGTCGTCAATCCGTTTGTGGTCACAGAAGTGTATGTGCGGCAAAGCGGTGCGTGGAAGTTGGGCTCGCTTTCGTTCACCCGATTGCTTACTCCCTAAAAGAGCTATAGGCTATTGAAAGAAGAAGGAAATAGGATGCAAACCGTAAAACTGAACAATGGCGTAGAAATTCCGATCCTTGGCTTTGGCGTTTTTCAAATCGCTGACCCGGCTGAATGCGAAAGATGCGTGGTGGAGGCTATTCAAACCGGGTACCGCCATATTGATACTGCCGCTTCCTACCAGAACGAAGAAGCTGTTGGCAGGGGAATCAAGCAGAGTGGTGTGGCAAGAGACGATTTGTTTATCACCACAAAACTTTGGATTCAGAGCAATGGCTATGAGGACACTTTGAAAGCCTTTGAAAGGTCTCTGAAGCGTTTGCAATTAGAATATGTCGACCTGTTTCTGATCCATCAGCCGTATGGGGACGTGTATGGTGAATGGCGGGCGATGGAAGAGCTTTATAAACAAGGCAAAATCAGAGCAATCGGGGTTTCCAATTTTCAACCTGACCGAATAATGGACTTGATGATCCACAACAAAATCATCCCTGCGGTCAACCAAATTGAAGTCAATCCATTTCATCAACAGATTGACTCGCACAAGTTCTTTCAGGAGAACAGCGTCCAGGTGGAAGCGTGGGCTCCGTTCGCAGAGGGAAGGAATAATATTTTCCAGAATGAAATTCTGCTGCCGATCGCCGCAAGCCACCACAAGAGTGTTGCCCAAATTATCTTGCGTTGGCTTGTGCAAAGAGGAATTGTTGCCCTTGCAAAGTCTACTCGCAAAGAACGTATGGTGGAAAACATCAGTGTGTTTGATTTCGAATTGAGTTCTGAGGACCTGGCGGCGATAGCAACCTTAGACACAAAAACAAGTAGTTTCTTTGACCATCGCAACCCTGAAATGGTGAAATGGTTGGGCGCCAGAAGGTTGGAGGTTTAATGATCACGTGGACGAAAGAGGAACTGGACAGAATTGGAACAGCCGATGAATTGCAAATAGCGTCATTGCGTGCCGATGGTACCCTGCGTGACCAGGTCACCATCTGGGTGGTGCGAGTGGATGATGATCTTTATGTGCGAGCCGTTAAGGGTCGTACGGGCCCGTGGTTTCGCGGCACACAGACGCAACACGCAGGACGCATCCAATCGGGCGGCATCACGAAAGATGTGACTTTTATTGATGAGGTTGAGCGGAGGGTGAATGAGCAGATAGATGCTGCCTATTGCCAGAAGTACAGCAAGTACCCGAAAGCCTACGTGGATGCCTGCCTGACCGATTCGGCGCGGGCTGCGACGATCAGGCTGGTTCCGCGTTCGTGAATGGAATAGGTAGGCCCTTTATACTGCCTCTACAGGTGCTCATGTGACGAGAATCAACCCCAACCTGAAAGGCATCGTCTTTCTTGTTTTTGCAATGCTGATCATTTCGATTCAAGGAATCGTAGTGAAATTGCTCGGCGGCGACTATCCGGTATTGGAAATGGTAGTTTTCCGCAATCTGGTTGGTCTGCCCTTCACGATCCTCTTTTTTAGGCTTGAAGGGAAACGAGGACTGCCCACAACACCACAATTCAAACTTGAGTTCTTCCGTGGCATTTTCTTGTTTCTTTCTTATACTACCGCGATGATGGGGTTGGCAGCCCTGCCACTGGCTGAGGTGGAAGCGATTCGGTTTTCTGGGCCGATGATGATTACCCTTATGTCGGTTGTGATACTGAAGGAAAAAGTTAATTCGCATCGCTGGCTGGCCCTAATCGTTGGTTTTATCGGAGTGCTGTTCATTGTGAAACCCGGTTCGGCAAGTTTTAATTTTGGTTCAGTCTTTGTGTTGATCTCCGTGCTTTTTTATGCGCTCACAGTCATGGTCACTCGGAAACTTCAAACAACGGACAGCGGCGCAACGATGGCGTATTTCAGTTCGCTGGTATACCTGGTGGCAGCGATGGTTGCAGCGCCGCTTGCGATTGCGGCCGGAGAGATTCCAGATGCGCATCCGAGCATTGCCTTTCTGTTTCGTTCCTGGGCCATGCCAACTCTGATGGATGGGATGGTCATGGCAGGTTTAGGGTTGGTCTGGGCTGGGTGGACCTACTGCATGGCTCGGGCGTACAGTCTGGCGCAGGCTTCGGTAGCAGCCCCGTTTGAATACTTGTCCCTACCGATTAATATTTTTTTGGGGCTGTTGATCTTCCAGGAAATTCCAACGCTAACGATGTTGGCGGGCGCAGTTTTAACTTTGTTGAGTGGAATGTACATTTTGTACCAGGATCGAAGGGCACGCCAAATTGAACCAGGTCGCCCAGGATCAACTTTTGCTAAGGATGGATTGAGAGATGATGTTTGAAAGGAGTCGACCATGGAATACGCTCGATTAGGAAACACCGGCATGAAAGTCTCGCGCATTTGCCTGGGCTGCATGGGCTTTGGGGATGCGGAGCATTGGGTGCACAAGTGGGTGTTGAACGAAGAAAACAGCCGCCCGATTATCCAGAAGGCGTTGGAATTGGGGATCAACTTCTTCGATACGGCCAACGTGTACTCGCGGGGTGTGAGCGAGGAAATCCTCGGGCGGGCATTGAAGGATTTTGCCAAACGAGACGAGGTGGTCATCGCCACCAAGGTGCACGGAGTCATGCGCGACGGCCCCAACGGGGGCGGGCTGTCACGCAAAGCGATCATGAGTGAGATCGACCACAGCCTTAGACGCCTGGAGACGGATTACGTAGACCTGTACCAGATCCACCGTTGGGACTATGAGACTCCTATTGAAGAGACAATGGAAGCCTTGAACGATGTGGTGCGGGCAGGGAAGGCGCGCTACATCGGCGCTTCGGCCATGTGGGCCTGGCAGTTCCAGAAAGCCTTGCATGTCGCGGAGCATCACGGCTGGACGCGTTTTGTTACGATGCAAAACCATCTTAACCTGATCTACCGCGAAGAAGAGCGGGAGATGCTGCCGTTGTGCCGAGATCAGAAGATTGGGCTGATCCCCTACAGCCCGCTGGCTTCGGGTCGCCTGACGCGAGATTGGTCGGCGGACAGCTCGCTGAGAGCGCAAACCGATCAGATTGCCAGGAGCAAATACGGCTCCACGGAGGACGCAGACCGGCTGGTTGTGGAACGGGTCGCGGAGCTGGCCGAAAAGCATGGCGCACCGCGCGTTCACATTGCGCTGGCCTGGCTGCTGCAGAAGGAGCCGGTAACCGCGCCCATTATCGGGGCGACAAAGATTTCGCATCTTGAAGATGCGGTGGGGGCGCTGTCGGTGAAGCTGACTCAGGAAGAAATGGCGTTCCTGGAAGAGCCATACGTTCCGCATAAGGTTGTTGGGCACCAATAACTTCGACGGGTACGAACGCATTCAGGCTTTGGGCTTTAACGAATACAGGCTTCGATGTTCAGGGGTAGTTTTTCTACCTGGGTCGAAGCCTGTGATCATTCACCTGGTCCAATTGGGAATAGGCCAGGCGCTTTGTCGGTTTTATTCTTTATTGTCCAAAGAATTCAGTCTTTGGGTGATGGCTACGATTTGTTCTTCCAGCCAACTCTTTTGCTGCTCCAGGGTTTGTTTTTCCTCTTCTACAGAATACGGGGCGGAGACCCAGCCGAACCCCTGGCCTCTGCCGCCGCCCTGGCGAAAGCCACGGCCTCTACCCCAACCGGCAGCCTGTCCGCCGCCGCAGGGCCCTAATCCTCTACCAATTGGGCCGGTACCTAACGGTCCGGTTCTGTCAAATCTTGGCATGATAAACTCCATTTATTATCGTTGATTATTTCGATTGGCGCGGCGCCGTCGGAAAAGCCTACCGAAGGTG
>CAZMMI010000003.1:0-53320 GCA_964567255.1 uncultured Anaerolinea sp. | reverse complement strand
CTATGTACCGGCGCAAAATAAGATCAATCTGTAGACCGTACCCTTCTCCGAACAGGTTGAAGTGGTTCAAAAGATGGTAGAGGTTGTAGATATCGCGGCGGTCGGAATATCCCGGCTCGAGCGGTAGGATTGACTCGTAGGCTTGGTAAAAACGCGCGCCGAACCCACCAAATAACTCGGTGTAGGCAATCTCCGCTTCCCTATCACCATAATAGACAGCCGGGTCGATCAATACCGGCTCAGAAAGCGGTCCGGGCATGACATTGCCAGACCAAAGATCGCCGTGGAGAAGAGAGGGTTTCCGCCGCACACCCGATAGCCAACCATCCAGGCGATGGAGCAATGTTTCCAGGCCGCGGCTTCGTTGTTTGGATAGGTTACCCAGCGAGGCGGCCAGCTCGATTTGAGGCTGGAGGCGAAAATCACGGAAAAATGTGACCCAGTCCGGTTCCCATTGGTTGATCTGAGGGGTGGGGCCGATATAATTATTGCGTTCTAACCCATAATTTTGCTCGCTGACCTGATGTAATGCGGCTAGCTGTTCGCCGAAAAGCCCAGGGTCGAAACGATTACTATGTCCTGGTTCGGGCCTCAACCATTCCAGTAGCAGGAAAGGCGGGAAAGAGTTATCGGATGAACTGCCAACAGCCAGAACTTTTGGAACACGCACGGCATTTGCCGATTCGAGCAGTTTGAGCCCGTGAGCTTCCGCGGAAAACACATCGGGCGAGACGGAAGCGTTCCACTTTACAAAGAATTCGCCCTGCGACGTGCGTATGCGCCTGGCGTTATTGATGCAGCCTCCGGAAAGGGCGTGAGCGTTGACGATAGGGCCTGTGACGCCATGCTGAAATAGTGCCCGGTGGAGCGGTTCAATCAGCGATTGGGGAAGGTCAATCACAGGCTTTCTTGCTTGCGGATGGTTTCGAGCAAACGCGCGCACGACTCGTGAATGAGCTCGTAAACATAGTCAAACTGGCCTGTATAGTAGGGATCAGGCACATCCTGGGGACGGCCTGGGGGAGAATATTCGAGCATGCGATGAACTTTAGGAATACGCTGCATATTTCGGAGATTCTCGGTATCCATAGCCAGGATGTAATGGTAGGATTCGTAATCGCGAGCAGTGATTTGGACAGCACGCTTTAAAGGGCTGAGTGGAATGTTGTGCTTGCGGAGAACGGTTTGGGTTCCAGGGTGAGGCGGCTCACCGATTTCCCATGTTGAAGTGGCAGCAGAGGCGATCTGAAAGGATTGGCTCAATCCAGCTTGATCGACCATGTGTTGAAACACCGCCTCAGCCATGGGTGAGCGGCAGATGTTTCCGGTGCAAACAAAGAGAACACGGATGGGTTGGTGTGGGGGCATGAATGAAAATTATCCCCTGCCTGCCATAACTACAAGCAGCCATATTCCGTAAGCAACGGCAGCCACCCCGATGACCCAAAGCAAGATCGTGACTATTTTCAATACCTGGTCGGTTGGGTTCAAGTCTAGAATGATGCTACGCAGACCGACCAGCGCGTGGGAGACTACCAGGATAAGGAAGATGCCCTCAATGATGGGGATAATCGGCACCTGATAATAGGCTACAACATCTGCATAGGACAGCAGCCCACCGGGGGCGACCAGATGATTGACCACAAAATGCAGACCAAGCAGGAGGACAATGAACAAACCGGCGAAGATTTTAAAGATCCAGACGCCGGCGCCTTCGCGAGCTTTGTAAATGGGGCGATTGAATTCTGACATGGTTTGGCTCCTACTCGGTGAAGAACATGACATAGCCAAAGACGAGCGTGCCGATGAAGGCTACAGCCATCAAGGCGATGAAGAGCTGGCGTTGAACCCGGACGCCGATACGGAAGCTGTTGAGGGCAATGCGAATGCCGTTGAGGCCATGGATCAGGCCGGCGGCGATAACAAGAAGTTCGCCGATCATGATCACTGGAGTTTTGGCCAGCGCAATGAAACTGTCGTAAGCGTCAGGACCCTGGGCCAGCTTGCTCAGCATGTACAGGTGCAGGAAAAGGTACAATGTCAGGCCAAGAGCAGTAATGCGATTGAGGATGAATGCCAGGGTACCCAGGCTGCGACTGCGCGGATCGAACCAGCGCCAAAATTTTGAGGCGGTGGGTTGGTTGCTCATGATTTATCCTCTGTTGTGGAACGTTTAAAAAAGCGCTTCACCTTGCGGCGAATGACCTTACGGCGTAAATCCATGATGCGCCAGGCCGGGTCGACGTTGGACGGGCAGACCTCAGAGCATTCAAAACCGTTGTGACAGCGCCATAAGCCTTCGGCGCAGTCTGCCCAATTCAGAATGGACACTTTGGGGGAGATCGTTTGAGTTTGTTGGGCGGCTGCCAGCGCAGCCGGACCAAAGTATTCGGGGTTGGTGAGAGCGGCGGGGCAGGCCGAGATGCACATGCCGCATTCCAGGCAGTCTACGAGGCGCTCGTGATCATAACCATCTTCAGGATGTGTTCCTTTTTGATGAGGGAGATGCGCGTGCTCGACAGGCGCTACCTGTACCCCCTGGGCGTCCTCTATCCGGGTGTAGAAGCTGCTCATATCAACAACCAGATCAGCCACCACCGGGAAGTTGCGCAACGGATCGATACGCAGCGTGCCCCCGTTGCGAGTGACGGAGCGGATGAGGGTGATGCAAGTCAGTTTTTCGACACCGTTGACCAACATCCCGCAGGCGCCGCATGTGGAGTGGTGACAGGCATGGCGGTAGCAAAGACTGCGATCATGGAATGCCCACACGCGCTCAATGCCGTCCAGAACATACTCATCGGGATCAACCTCCAGTTTGAAGGATTGCCGGTAACGAGCGCCGTTGGCTTTTTGGCGAGAAATGGCAAAGGTAACTGTCCAGCGCTCTTTACTCATGGCGGGCTCCCGAGGAACGGTAATATTCACGATAAGATCGTAGAGGCGAATCGGTGGTATGGCATTCTACCTCCAGCCCTAGTTTCTGGCAGACAAGGTCGGCGGTCTTTTCGGCCATAACTCGACAGGTAGTGGCCTTTCCACCGATTATGGTGACGATACCCGCCAAATTGTCCGTTTCCTGGTGATCAAAGCATTTGAAGGTGCGGGCCAAGCTGCGCCCGGATTGGCCTTTGCCCAGGAGGGGACGGGCAGACATATACCGGCCTCGCTCTCGAGTCTTGGTGATGCCAGGCACCAAATCTGCGGCGTCGCGGTACATTTGGGCAACCTGTGCGTCATCGACAGGGATGTAGTCTACATCCTCTGTTTCGTAAGAAGTGGTTCCGATGACGACCATACGACGTTGGGGAATGAGGATGTCGCCGTCGCCGGGTTCGATCAAACGGTTGAGCACACGGTTAACCAGGCGGGCGTCAAAAGCCACCATGACCCCCGGCGTAGGGGTAATCTCAACCTGGGCGGGAGAGCCTTTGAGCACCCCGCCGGCCCACGCTCCGGCGGCATTAATCGTGATGTCACCATTGACTTCATAGGATTGCGCTGAGGTACGGTCCAATACCTTTAGCCCGGTGACCACCGACTGACCATTGATAATCAATCCGGTTACTTCATGGTATGGGCGAAACTCGGCCCCCAGGGCCCGGGCAGAAGAGGCAAAGATCAGCGCCAGCCGCAGTGGGTCGAAGACGCCATCGGGAACATGATAAGCGGCCAGGATGCCAGGGTTGAGATTGGGCTCGAGGCGTAAGGCTTCGGCGGTTGAGATCTTTTCAATGGGAATGCCGCATTCTTGCGCGCCGACCTCAAAACGAGCGGCATATTCGAGGTCGCTCTCAGCGATGGCGACAAATAGGCCGCCATTATACTCGATACATTGGGAAGCAATCCTCCGCAGGGTGATGTTTTCCTGAATACATTCAACGGCCGATTCCTGGTCGTTGACGCAGTAGCGAGCGCCGCTGTGCAGCAAACCGTGGGTGCGGCCTGATGTGCCCGAAGCAATTTCACCTCGGTCGAAGACTGTCACGGCAAAACCGCGCTGCGCCAGGTCGTAAGCCAGCGCACAGCCGGTGAAGCCGGCGCCAATAATGAGAGCGTGGGGGGTGGAGGATTTCATCATGGAGATTATACTTACGATTCGATCCAGTCCAAAGTACGGGTGACAGCCTTTTTCCATGATGAATAGTACTTTTCTCGGCGGGCGTCATCCATCTGAGGTGTCCAGGAGCGATCTTCTTGCCAATTGGCTCGCAGAGAGGCGAAGTCTTTCCAGAATCCGACAGCCAGGCCGGCAGCGTAGGCTGCCCCGAGAGCGGTAATTTCTGCAATCCGCGGGCGAACGACAGGCGCATTGAGAATGTCGGCCTGGAATTGCATGAGCAACTCATTCGCGACCATGCCCCCATCGACTTTGAGCCGGTTGAGGGGCACACCGGAGTCTTTGGCCATGGCTTCGGCGACTTCCCGGGTCTGATAGGCGGTCGCCTCCAATACGGCACGAGCCAGGTGACCGCGGTTGACAAAGCGAGTCAGCCCGGCAATGACTCCGCGAGCATCGCTGCGCCAGTAGGGAGCAAAGAGACCAGAGAAAGCTGGAACGAAATACACACCTCCATTGTCATCGACGGTGCGTGCCAGGGGCTCGATATCGGTCGATTTATCGATGATCCCAAGGTTGTCACGTAACCATTGGACCAGGGCGCCGGCGATGGCGATGGAACCTTCCAGCGCATAGACTGCGGGTTGGCTGCCAATCTTGTAACCCATTGTGGTCAGAAGGCCATACTGGCTCTGGGTAGGTTGGGTACCCGTATTCATCAGCATGAAACAGCCCGTACCGTATGTGTTCTTGGCCTCGCCGGGATCGAAACAGGCTTGCCCAAAAAGAGCGGCGTGCTGGTCGCCTAACACACCAGCGATGGGAATACCGGGGAGCAAGTCTTGTATATAGCCGTATACCTCAGAAGATGAACGGATGGTCGGTAACATGGAGCGAGGAATGTCGAGCAAGTCGAGCATCGAAGGGTCCCAGCTCAGGGTGTTGATATTCATCAACATGGTGCGAGAAGCGTTGGTAACATCGGTGATGTGAAGCCCACCGCGAGGCCCACCCGTCAGGTTCCAGAGAAGCCAGGTATCAATATTACCGAAGATGGCTTCGCCGTTTTCGGCGGCGGCTCGGAGTCCAGGTGTGTGATCGAGCATCCAGCGGATTTTAGGGCCGGAAAAATAAGTAGCCAGGGGCAATCCGACCAGGGGGCGGAAACGATCTTGCCCGCCGTCTTGAGCAAGCTCGGCGCACAAGTCAGCGGTGCGGGTATCTTGCCAAACAATAGCATTGGCATACGGCTGCCCGGTAAAGCGGTTCCAAACGACGGTAGTTTCACGTTGGTTGGTAATGCCTACGGCAGCGATATCTGCGGGGGTGATGGGGAATTTTTGCAAAGCACCCTGAATTACTTCGCGAGTTCGCTGCCAGATTTCGAGGGCGTCATGTTCTACCCATCCGGGTTGAGGAAATATCTGGCGGTGCTCTTTTTGGTCGACGGCGATGATGCTCCCGCGTTCGTCAAACACAATAAAGCGGGTGCTGGTTGTGCCCTGATCAATAGCGGCGGTAAAGCGGGGCATGAGTACCTCCTGAGGTGGGGTTCGAATGGTGATGATGGTTGAAATCTGGGTTAATTATACGCCGGGAATGGGTTCGAGTTCTTCCGTTATGCTACAATTTATGTAACTGCTCAGAGGGTGAGGAAAGTTCCCAAATTTGAGGTGTGTGTGGGGTGCGAAGCACCCCACACACACCTCAAATTTGGGCTTCTTCCACCTTTGACTGAGTAGTTACTAATTTATTATCCACTGATACGAAAAATTGAATAATCGAGGAAAACATGGCCGAAAACACGCTTGCACTCCCTTGGGGAAAAGATTCCATCTGTATCGATTTGCCCGAGACATGGAGGATTGTTGATTCGCTCACGCCCGCGGGTGTAGCGCCGGTAATGAACGCCACCGAAGAGATCCAAGCTGCGTTACGAGCGCCGATTGGCTTGTCTGCCCTGGCAGAACTAGCACGCGGAAAACTGCGCGTAGCCATAGTGATAGACGATGCCAGCCGGCCTACGCCTGTGTCTGCGATTTTCCCTTTGGTGTTGGCGGAGTTGGACGCGGCGGGTGTTGATCGAGCGAATATCACGGTGGTTCCAGCGCTTGGCCTTCACCGACCGATGACCGCAGCAGAGCTTTCCGAAAGAGTTGGGGAAGCATTGTCGGGGCTGCGATGGGAAAATCCCGATTGCGATGATGAGGGGAAGTTGGCTTTTTTGGGAACCACTTCAAGGGGGACGCCAGTATGGCTGGCGAAAGCGGTTGTTGATGCCGACCTCGTGGTTTCTGTCGGCTGTATCGAACCGCATATCATTGCCAGTTTCGGAGGCGGTTATAAGAACCTGGTTCCCGGTGTGGCTGGTAGAGCTACGGTAGCGCACAACCACAGCTTGAATTGCGCGCCAGACACATTTAACAACGTGGGGCGGACGATTGAGAAGAACCCGATGCGCCTTGATTTGGAGGAAGGCGCGGCCATGTTGAAAGCGCCGGTGTTCATCGTGAACGCGATTATGAACTTCCAGCAAGAGGTTGTACGAGTGGTGGCGGGCCATCCCGTGGCAGCGCACCGCTATGGCGCGCAGATCAGCGCAGGCCTTTATGGCGCGAAGGTCGCGAAGAGCGCCGATGTGGTGATCACTTCGTCCAACCCAATGGATCAAGATCTGCGTCAAGGGGTGAAAGCGCTGGCGAACACCATCCGAGCGGTTCGGCGCGGTGGTGTGGTTATGACCTTTGTGCGGGCAGAAGAGGGTACGGGCGTGTTTGGACTGGCCAACAAGAAGCTGCCAATCGGGAAGAAGGCATTACGGTTTCTTGCGCCCGTCCTATTACCCCTGGTACCCAAGTTAAAGCTGAAAGGCATGGGCGAGGAAGATCGTTTCTTTCTGTATTTTGCTCTTCAAGCCATGCGGCACGCACATCTGCTCATGTACGCACCGACCATTCCAGAGAACACTCAAGAAAACTTACCATTCATCGATTTTTACAAGAGCCCACAAGAACTTGTGGCAGCTTCGCGGAAACATGTGGGTGAGCAGGCAGAGGTGCTGGTGTTCCCGCATGGTGGGATTACGTATCCAGATATTGCATAATCTGGCAGTTCCACAACGCAGGCCGGCTGTGTTGCGCTTCGATGCGGGAGATTATCGGTAGATTGTGAGAAGCTCGCGGAATTCGTCTAAAGTGAAATTACCCTGGACTTCACGCCTACTTAAGAAGTAGATATGCTCCAACGTGTGCGAATTCGTTGGGCCTGCTCCGACTCCGGAGGTGTACCCACAGTCGCGGGTGAAGTTTTTGATGTACTCATCTGCCTCCACGTAAGGGTAGGCAAAAGAATATATGGGTATATCCAGAAGGCGAACAAGCTCGACGCGGGAGTTGCAAATTTCGTCACGAAGATCGACGCTGTCTTTTCGCAGGTTCGCATGGGTCATACTGTGAGAGGCAACCTCCCAACCCGATTTGTACATTTCGAGGACTTGTTGTGAAGATACCCCATACATGTTCGCGAAGTTGTTCACTACCAGGTACATTGTTCCGATGAAACCATATTCTTTCATGATCGGGAAGGCATTGAGATATAGATCGTCGTAACCATCGTCGAAGGTCAGGACAACGGGGCGAGCGGGAAGCGAGCCACCCAACTGGAGCGCAGCCGCAAGCTCCGTAACTGTGATCGTCTCGTAGCCCATGTCATAGAGCGTTTGCATCTGACGCCGAAACTGATCCGGCGCAACATAATACCTGCCATCGCTGCCGGTTGTTTTTCCTATGTGGTGATACATTAAGATGGGTACGGCTATTTTTTCTTCCGGTAGAACTGTAACCCAAGGTTCGGGCTGGCCTTCGGTCGTGTCGAAGAATTCCGGGGTGGGTAACGGAGTGGCTGAGGCGATCAGCGGGGCGGGGAGCGATGTGGCAGGCTGAGACGCAGGGCCAGGGGAAGCAGATGGAATGGGCGTAAACGTTTTCGTGGGTACGGGCGAGATGGTAGGGGGTGCTGTTGCCGGTAAATTTGCGCTGACCACATATGAACTCGTGGAACAACTCGTCAAAAGCAGGATCAGGGATATAGAAATGGTGAGCACTGCTGAGTAGATTTTTTGATACATGGGCTGTATTATAATGGGGATTATAGGATCGGTGGTCGGCGTGGGATTGCGCCGGCGTCGGGTAAAAGCGCCCGTCGAAAAGTGCCGCCGGACGAGGAGCCGCCGATCGATGAACAAATGGAAACGGTATATTGTAGCAAAAAGTGTTGATGAGGCATTAGACGCCTTGTTCACTGCCCAGGGCGAAGCGCGGTTGATCGGTGGGGGAACCGATTTGCTGTTAGATATCCAACAAGGTAATCACCCTCCCCTGGATACCTTAGTGGATATTTCTCAAATTAACGCAATTCAAACGGTTGAGCTTGTTGGGGATAGGTTATCGATTGGCGCAGCCACGACGGTGCGACAAATTGCCGAGTCTGAACTTGTTAAGAAACATGCAACTGCGCTTGCGGATGCCTGTGCGTTAATTGGCGGACCGCAAGTGCGGAATTCTGCGACGATTGGGGGGAATGTAGCTCATGCTCTGCCGGCTGCCGATGGCATGATTGCATTGGTGGCGATGGGCGCTGAAGTTGAGATTGCTCATGTGGATGGAAGTAAAAAGAGAATGCCAATTCTCCAGTTGTTTCTTGGTCCCGGAAAATCGGCGCTTTCTGCGCGAGAGGAAATGATTCGGCGGTTTCTTTTGCCGGTCGACTTCACCACGGTCAATGGCTCTGCGTTTTCGCGCGTGATGCGTCCACAAGGGGTTGCTCTGCCGGTTCTCAATATGGCTGTGTGGTTGGCTCGAGAGGGTGAACGAATTGCAGACATTCGCATCGCGGTTGGTCCGGCTGGACCCACACCGCAACGGGCCAAGGCTGTGGAAGACGCTTTGCGGGGCGTTGAGTATGAGCGAGTGGATTTTGAAGCAATCGATGAGGTTTGGCGTGAGTCGATGCGATATCGAACCAGCGCGATGCGCGCCACGGCTAACTATCGCTATCACTTGAGCAGCGTTCTGCTGGAGAGCGTGCTTGCGAAAGCCTGGGAACGGGCAAGTTTATTGGAGGGAGCATGAGTAGAGAGGCAATGATTCGATTAACGGTAAATGGAATAGCCCACGAGCTTTGCGAAGAACCTGGCGAAATGCTTTCCGACCTGTTACGCTACCGCCTGGGGTTAACAGGCACGAAAATTGGTTGTAACGAGGCTGAATGCGGGGCATGCACCGTGCTTGTTGACGGAGACCCTATACTATCTTGTTCTTATCCCGCAGTAAAGGCGAATGGGAAGCATGTGATGACGATTGAGGGTTTAGCCCAGTCAGACTCTAAGTCTGGTCGAGGGCATTTGCACCCTCTCCAAGAAGCGTTTATTGCGCACGGCGCGGTTCAGTGTGGGTTCTGTATTCCTGGACAAATTATGACTTCTTACGCATTGCTGCAACGAAATCCAGATCCAAGCGAGGGAGAGATTCAGACAGCCTTAAAAGATACCTTGTGCCGGTGTGGCGGGTATCCTTCCATTCGGGATGCTATTCAAGCGGCAGCCAGATCGCTTCGGACGGGCGAGAAGATTCATCAGCCTGAGGTTATTGAGGCGGCTCACCCAGGGAAGACCGTTGGTAGAAAACACGTTCGTCCAGATGCCGTCGAAAAGGTTACGGGAGCGGCGAAATATACAGATGATCTTCAATTCGAAGGGATGTTGCATGCCCGCGTGAAACGGTCTTTGGTTCCTTCGGGAATTCTGAAGTCTATCGATGTTACCAGGGCAAAACACCTGGATGGGGTTCAGGCCGTGCTGACCGCGAGCGATATTCCGGGCGAAAAGAACCACGGTTTGGTGGTCTTCGACTGGCCTGTGATGGTGGGCGTGGGCGAACAGATTCGCACGGTGGGTGATGCGCTGGCCATTGTGGCGGCTGATTCTCGGGAAATTGCCGAACAAGCTCTCGGAATGATTGATGTAGAGATCGACCCACTGCCGGTCGTAAGTGACCCGGTTCAGGCTCGTCGAGAGGACGCCCCAAAAGTTCACCTGAGTGGAAATCTTCTCAAGCATATCAAAGTGCGCAAGGGCGACGTAGACAACGGTTTCGCTCAGGCCGATGTCATTCTCGAGCATATATTTCATACGCCGATGCACGACCATGCTTTCATTGAGCCTGAATGCAGCATTGCCCGTCTGACCCCGGACGGGCGCATGGAAATCTATGTGGGGTCGCAGATTCCTTACTCAGACCGAAGCCAGGTTGCCAGATCATTAGGGTGGCCGGATGAAAAAGTTCATATCATCGGTATGTTGATTGGCGGTGGTTTTGGGGGGAAAGAAGATATCACCGGCCAGATCCATGCCGCCATGTTGGCTCAGACCACCAGACGACCAGTGAAGTTGCTGTTTGACCGGCATGAGAGCCTGTTGGTGCATCCCAAGCGGCATGCTACTCAGATACGAGTGAAGGTTGGCGCAAAGAAAGACGGTACATTGACGGCGGTAGAAACAGAACTGTATGGCGACACCGGAGCCTACGCGTCATTAGGCGAGAAGGTGATGACCCGAGCGACCACCCATTCATCGGGGCCTTATGAGGTACCGCATGTGAAAGCGGATTGTTATGCTATGTATACCAACAACCCTCCGGCTGGCGCATTCCGTGGATTCGGGGTGTTGCAGTCTGCCTTTGCAGTTGAAAGTGTTATGGACATGCTGGCTGAGCGACTGGATGTTGATCCGGTGGAATTGCGCCGAATGAACGCACTGCGGCCCGGTAGCGTAACCAACACGGGGCAGTTGTTGAATGGCAGTGTGGGACTGCTGGAATGTATTGAGAAAGTTTCGGATGAGATGCACCGTTTAGGCGGAAACGAACCCTTCAAACCCGTCGTCGACGTCAGTTCTCCGCATGTGCGTAAAGCATGGGGGTTTGCAGTAGCTTATAAAAATACTGGGCTAGGGGGTGGGGCTCCGGACAAAGCCGGCGCTGAAGTAGAATTGTACAAAGACGGAACATTTGAGGTCCGGACGGCTTCTGCCGAGTTAGGACAGGGGTTACCCACCGTTCTACGCCTGATTGCCGCAGAAGTGTTGAATCAGGAGCCCGAGACAATTCGGGTGCTCCTGTCTGATACAGACTTGACTCCCGATGGCGGGCCGACAACGGCTTCGAGACAAACCTACGTTACCGGAAACGCGGTCAAACATGCCGCGCAGGCTTTGGGACAGTTGCTGACCAGTGAGCTTTCAGAGCGATACGACCTCGCTCCTGAGCAAGTGCAGTTTATCGAAGGTCTGGCGCAGGTAGGCGAGCAGAAAATTCCGTTGGGGCGAGTAGCGGAAATGATGATTGAGGCGGGACGCAAGCCGATGGCTACATACACCTATTGGGCGCCGAAAACTATGCCGTTGGGGCAGGGTGGGGATATGCATTTTGCGTATTCTTTCGCTGCTCAAGCTGCTGAGGTGGAAGTAAACACCCGCACCGGCGAGACAAGAGTGCTGCGCGTGATTACGGCTAATGACGTCGGATTTGCGGTAAATCCGCTGGGTCTCAAGGGACAAATTGAAGGCGGGGTGATGATGGGGATTGGTCACGCATTAACCGAAGGATTCTGGGTTGATCAAGGCCGGGTGATCACAGACCGCCTGGCACGATACCGGATACCTTCGATATCTCTCATGCCCGAAATCGTGCCCTTTGTGGTCGAGCATCCTGCCGAGGACGGACCATTTGGAGCGAAGGGCGTTGGCGAGATAGTGATTATTCCCACCGTTCCGGCGATCACCAATGCGATTTATCATGCTACAGGGGTGCGAGTGGATTCGCTCCCAGTGGATCAGGAGAAGATCCTGGCCGGGATGGGCGAGTTTATTTCAGGTTAATGCGACTCCGGCAATGCTGACGAAGGATGTTTGGGCTGTGTCGGCAGGGCAGGCGTCATAGTCTACAACGCATCCGGTTACAGGTTCCAGAATTCGCATGGTCAGATAAATGGGCGATAAGCCGCATACATTGTTTTGATCGCCTGTTTTTCGAATCGATTGGTAGAATTCCTCAGCGTCGCCAGAGGTAATTGATTTAAGAAGCAGGTCATCGGCCTCTTTTAGTTGGATGAGCCCGCGAGGGGTAACTTGCTCGCCACCGAAGGCTGGACCGACATGAGAAAGATCGCCGGCGGCGACCAACAGGGTTGGCCGTGATTGAACAAGCGAGCGAAGATATTCTATGATTGCAGTGAGTTTGTGCGACGATTCCAGGTTTCCTGAGTTATCTTCGTAGGACTCAAGCGGACCACATAGAATGGGCAGCAGACTCACCGGCTTGCCTTTCCGGACATGGTGCAGCCAGATGGCGGCAAATTCGAGGGAGTGCTCTGTGCGATGGTGAATCTCCCCGGTTGTAGCGATCTTTTCGCCAATAATTTCAGCCAATTGATTCACCAGTTCTTTGTCTGTGGGGAGCACTCCATAAGGGGTTGCATAATGCTGGGTAGTCAACGAGAAAGGAAGCCCTTCGCTGAAGTGATCGGTTCCCAAGACGATGACCATTTCTGCGCTTTGAGCTGCCTGCGAGGCGGCACCCCAAGTCCTGGCGTAAACCGGGCCGCCCCGAGGAATGTCGATGTGTGGGCTGATCAAGCCGCGAATAGGCTTGTTTAATTTAACATGGGCAGGTGTTGGAAACTCCCGCGTCAAAGAGTTTAATTCGGTTTTAAGCGAGCGCCCATTATCCCCGGGCGGCTCGTTTTCGGAATATAGCCCGGAGCGTGATGGCGCCGATAGGTAATTTGCTAATAGGGAGTCTCGAGCCTGCTGATAATGGCTATTCTCAAGTAGCAGAGCCTCATCGAGTGAGGTGACTAAATTTTGAATGTGAGACATGCCGATTTTTCGTTGATAACGCAGCGAAAAAATCGTCTGGATTTGCATGATAGTGTGGCTACCATCAAGCAAGGGAAGCAGCGGAATCAGAGGCTCAGGAACCAGGACGGTTTTCTGGGCCAGGGCTAACGGATCGCGCAAGTGTACATACCTGGTTCCTTCGTAGGTAATTGGTTGGAAGTCCAGGTGACGCAAACGAGGGCGGAGGGAGTCCTCTTGATTGATAGTCATCTATAAGTCGCGGGCCGAAAAACGATAGACCGCCAGGGCTAAAAAGAAAACCAGGTAGACGAACGTGTACACGACCATCAAAGGGCTGGGGACAGAAGCTGATGTGAACGGGCTTTGACCCAAAGCCTGCATAAACGGTTCCGTCATGTAATTGGATGCCAGATTCCAGATTGCTTCGGATGGCATCAGCAAGCTGGTAAATATTCCTAGGTTGACAGCGGTTTGATTGCGCAAGAGCGCACCGATCCGTTCCACCCATCCGCCAATGAAGGCGACGCCATAAAGGCCAAAAATAGCGCCACCCGTGGCCAGCGTGGAAAAAGAGCTGCTAAGCATTAGCGTGATACTCAAGATAATGAGTCCGTTCAGGTAGATTAGAGCGATGCCTTGGAGGGGGTGCGGCGGGGTATAACCTGATTGGAGATAGACGCTGATCACGGTGCCGGCGCCCAACAGCGTTAAGTAAAGCAGCAGCAGAATTGCATTACCTAGCCACTTTCCAAGAACAATAGAGATACGGTGGAGTGGTTTTGAGGTTAAGGTTTGAATGGACCCGCTGGCGATTTCACCCGCCAGGGTGTCCGAAGTGATGAGTGCGGCAGTGATGATGACCAGGAAGTTGACTACATACATAGCTGCCACAAACATGAAGCTGTAGCCTTGTTCGTAGATCGCTTCCGGCGATTCGGAAAAAGACCTGGCTTCCTGGTCGATGAAATGGAAACCAATCGAGAAGATAAGAATAAAAGCCAGACCGAGCACGAGCGCAGCGATGGCAACGCGGCGACGAACAGCTTCATGGAAAGTGAGGCGAGCGATGACAAATACTGCGTTCATAATCCGCCATCGGTGCCGACGATTTGAACAAACTGGTCTTCCAGTGAGCTTTTCTGAGGTGAGAAAGCGTAAATCAGAGCATCGTGCTCAATGAGATAACGGTTGATCATGGGAAGATTAGTTTCTTCGTGAACGAGCATATTTATTATCTCTCCATCGAGCCGAATATCTTGCGCCCATTGAGACAGACCGGAGAGGGTGGTTTCCGTGAGGTTTTTAGCGCGAATCGATAAATGTATCTGCGTGTCTGTGGCGCCATCGAGAGATCTTATTTGCAGAACCTCGCCATGTTTGATGAATGCTACCCGGTCACAGGTAATTTCGACCTCGCTGAGTAGATGAGAATTTAGAAATATCGTGGCGCCTTGGTCGCGCAATCCTCGAATGATATCCCGAACCTGTCGCCTGCCAATTGGGTCAAGGCCTGAAGTAGGTTCGTCAAGAAAAACTAAATCGGGTTGGTTGAGGAGCGCTTGGGCCAGGCCTATCCTTTGCAGCATGCCTTTGGAAAATGTGCGCAGGGGTTTATTGCGAAACGGTGTAAGGCTGACCAACTCAAGCAGTTCGTCAATCCGGGGCTTTAATTTCGTCGGGTTAATGCGGTAAAGATTCCCGTGAAGGGCGAGGAATTCTACGGCGGTGAGCCAATCGTGAAAACGGAAATGCTCAGGGAGAAATCCAACCTTACGGCGGACAGATATATCGGAGACGGGGTGACCTAGAATTCTTGCAGAGCCAGAAGTAGGGCGCACCAGACCCAATAACATTTTTATCGAGGTGGTTTTGCCGGCGCCGTTGGGTCCGAGAAATCCAAAAACCTCGCCCTTTTGTACCTGGAGATCCAGGCTCCGTACGGCAATCTTGTCACCGAACTCCTTGCGGAGGTGAAGCGTTTCAATGGCTAACACAGAGTCCATATTCCAAATTGTATCAGTTTTCAGGGAAGAGACACCGCCGGTGTCGCTGGCTTGGCCAAGGGCACCGGCGGTGATTGTTGATGTTAGTGTCGTGAATGTGGCTAGTGGTCTATTGCAGATTGTTGGCCAAATCCAGAATGTCCAGGCCGGGTTGAGTCGAGTTGATGGCGTAAAGCATACCATTCTTCGACCAGATGAGGGTCTGGAGAGACGATTCGCTTTCAACAATGTAAGAGCCTTGAACCCCGTCCACGATGACATCTTGATATTGAACGCCGCCGCCCACTGGGACCGGCAAGACAAGCGTGGTTGACCAGTCAATGCTCTGGCTGAGTTTTTCGGCCTCTGTCTGAGTCATCCCCATGATCTGGAAGAGGGCCTCGCCGAGGTGGGTAACATCAAGCCCTTCGGGGGCATCGGCTTGAGGGGCGCGCATCTGAACCAGCGTGACACAATTCAAACGGGATTGGTCGTCCGGATCGCTCGCGTCTGCACGCGCAGAGCACTTCCCGGATGTGTAAACAACCGAAACGGGAACGTGCACATTCACTTTCTTTCCATTGAAATCATCTGAGAGGGCATAGCTTTCGTATCCCAGTTCGGTCAACATGGTATTGATCAGGTTGGTATCTAGCGTTACGGTAATCTCTGACCCTGGTTCGACGCCAAGCGTTCCGTCATCCAATCTAGGGAGGCGAGGAAGGAAGCCGGCAAGCGCTTCAGCGTCAGCCTTTGTGTCGACCGTCTGGAAGGTGCCCTGGCGACTTTCGGTGATGTTTTCGTTGAAGAAGGCTTCGAATTCGCCGCGAGAATTTTCAGTGCCACTGATGAATTGCTGCATGTAGGCAGGGTCATAGGTCACGACTTGCACCTGGTCCACTCTGAAGAGCGCGAGCACATCCGATGCAAACGCCCTCACGGGAGGAAACGCGAGAGACACAAGCACAGCAAGCATTACGAGAAGTCCAGCAAACACTGGTTTCTTGGTGAAGTTTTTCATATAACTCTCCTTGGGTCTATTCTGAAGTCTATGGAGTGCCCGATGGGTATTTATTTCCATCCGTGGTGCTTGGACCGCGGATAACGTTGTCGCAGTCCTGGCTGTGAGGGCGCTGAGTTGGGTTAATCGAGCAGCACAACGGGCACAGTGTTCTAAGTGAGCAAGAGTTTGCCCTGCGTCCTCTTGGGACATCTGACGGTCGAGGTACGTTTTTAGCTGGTTTTCGCTAAGGTGCATCTTGCTCTCCTTTTCGATAAATGTGATCGAATTTCCGCTCTGCTCTGGCAAGGAGTGTTCCTACTGAAGCCGGGTTGAGTTTCATTGCTCCTGCGATCTCACTGTACGACAATCCGCTGTGGCGGAGTAGCAAGATCTGGACATCCCGGCGTGACATTTGGAGTAGGACGGCCTGGACGCGGCGGCGTTCATCGCTTTGTTCTGCGACCTTTTGAGGTTCCATCACTTCGCTTTCATCAAGCGCAAGATGCCATGCAGCGACCTCATAATCTGTTCTGCGACGCTTTGCCCTAAGCGCGTTGTAGCCAAGGTGCGTAGCCACACGGTAGAGCCATCCAGGTAGGTTTTCCTGGTTGCGGGGCGGAGAACTCCACAATTTCCAAAACGCATCCGAAGCGATTTCTTCCGCTTCGTCTTGTGATTCGGTGAAACGACTGGCTACTTCTACGATCCGCGGGTAGAACTGATGAAAGATCTGCTCAAAGTCTTCTTCTTCAAGCTGAACCTTCAAGCCGAATGCAGGCAAAAGAGTACGTTTCGTCACATTCATCTACCTAATAAACACTTCTCAAGGCGAGTTTGTGACAAAAAAGCGGCGCTGCCGCCGCTTTTTTATTCTTGGATCAGCTCCGGCTGATTAATTCAATCTCGGTGGCCTGAATACCCGAGCCACGGTCGGACTTGGTCAATTCGAACTCGAAAATTAAGTTGCGGTTGGGTAAATTGCTGGGGTTAATCGTGCTGGGCAGGTTGGAGTCGTGGAAGAACACCGTGCCGTAAGGGGATTCGGGGTGGCGGGTGTCTGTAATCCAGAAATCGGGGCTGATTTCTTTGATGTAACGGAAGAAACCGTATCCCTGTTCGTTATGCCAATAACACCATCCTCTGACCCTGGAGTTCACTTCTCCCCAGGCGGGGGGTTGATCGTAGCGGTCGTCATAATCGATCGGGATGAGTTCGGGGATGAGGTATCCGGAAACATACAGATCCGTCTCAGCTTTTAAACGCCCGGAGACATTATCCAGGCCGATGACCTCTGTTCGCAACCCTCGATTTTGAAGTGCATGGAGAAGCTGACAAAAGTCGCCATCGCCGCTAACAAGAAGGAGACGGTCGAGGTTTTCTGACTGGAGGAGGGCATCAACGGTCAAATCTACATCTACGTTTGCCTTGGATACACGATTGCCCTCATCGTCCGTAAACCATTGGATTTCCTTTACGATGACTTTGAAGCCAATATCTCGCAGCGCACTATGGAAATTATGGGCGCCTTTTCTGTATTCATCGTCATCTTCAGCGCGTTCAGAATCGTAAGTAACATAGGCATTTAAACGCATTGGTTCAGCTTGGTCACGGGAGGCAAATGCGCGTAATATGTCATATTGCATTCGCTGTCCACCATTTCGATAGATATTGCCGACGTCAACAAACACGCCGACTTTCAAATTGGAATTTGATTGAGACATATTGGATATACCTTTTACTGATAGAGTCAAAAACTATTGTATTTTTGTAACCGCTCAATGATCGAAGAAAATTGGCTCTCTGGGAGTTGCCGTGGTAAGTTCCGCATTTGGGGGTCTCGCCACGCCGATTCCCAATGAACCAGAAAATTCTTATCTTCCATCGTTGGATGAGAAGTTACGTGTTTTCAAGAGTATACTATTAACACAAATTTATGACTACGATCAGTTTTGTTGTTTTTCGCTGCACCAATCCAGTGTGTGGATTGCGTTTTACTGCAATCTCGGGAGATCATCGCGGAAACCGCTGCCCGGCCTGTTGGAATCCCACCGAGGTAGTGTCCGGACCTTTCCCACGCAGTGGCGTCGAGCAGTCGACACCGGTCACCGGAGAATTGCACCTTGAGGTGCTGTTGGATAACATCCGTAGCGCCTGGAATGTTGGCTCAATGATGCGATCTTCTGACGGGGCAGGAGTTAAGCAGGTCCATTTGGGAGGTGTCACGCCTGGTGCGGACAACCCGAAGATAGCCAAGACAAGCCTGGGCGCTGAAACGTCTGTTCCGGCAGCAAAGCATTCGGACGGGCTGGTTTTTTGTAACTCATGGAAAGAATCCGGTGGAGAAGTATGGGCTTTGGAGGGAGGAGAGCGAGCAGAGGCTCTTTTTTCGATCAGCCGCTCCGACCTACCTCAAAAGCTGCTTCTTGTGGTGGGCAACGAACTTACGGGAGTCGACCCGGATATTTTGAAATTGTGCGATCGGGTTGTTTTCTTGCCGATGGAAGGCTATAAGGGGTCGTTGAACGTGGCGGTAGCTTTCGGTATTGCCGTCTACACGCTTAGATATGGGATCAAGTAAGTACGCCAGGAAGATAACGTTTGCGGTATTCGTTGAGCACCAGTAATGCTGCCAGGTGGGTTAATGCGGCGATTGAAGCGCTGAATTGATCCACAAAGAAAGCCAACAAATCGACCCCGGTGAGCGCAATGATTAAAGCGGCAACAGCCAGCTCAAGACCTTTTCGTTCTTTGATGATCGAAAATAAGCCGCCGGATACGATTGCAAGCAATCCGACTAAGGTTTGTAGTACCAGATGGATGAGAAACCAGGCGGCTCCAATGGAAGACCGAACTTGGCCGGTGCGCACTCCAACTGTTAGAAGTTCCTTGACCGCTTGTTGTGTGCCAGGAATTGCTTTGAGTACCGCAAACAGCTCGTAAAAGGACAGGACACCGACAGCGGCCAACATGAGAACAATTAGCATTCGAAAGCGGGAGCGGGTGAGGATGCGGTTTTGCCAGGCCGAGAATTGTTGAACAGCCCGTTGGAATGGAGATAGCCGGACAGGAGCAAGGTCAAGCGCTTCAGCGCGGATGAATTCGCGCAAGGCTTGCGCAAGGCGAACCAGGTTTGGCTGCGACTTTTGGGCTGCGATCCAGTTGAGTTGTTTGTCGAGCGCGATTCGTTCTTCCGGCTCCAGGTCATGGTCCAAGACTTCGGTCATGTTTTCGAGGACACGATACAATTCGTCACGGGTCTTGCGATTGGACGGCTTGCGAACGCGCAGGTATAGCAGAACGGTTAGAAGGAAAAAGGCATAAATAATCGGTGCTGCGGGTGGATAGAAGTAGTCATTCGTTGTAGTGATAAACTTGCCAAGTTCGTCGATGAACAGACCAACCCCCAGCCCGCTCAAGATGGCGGAAACGTATAATGCCCACCGATTTGCCAGGACAAGCGGAAGAATTGCGGCGGCAAAGAGGATCAATCCTCCCCACAAAACATGAGCGATGTGTAACTCGCCCCCGCCCAATTGTGGATAACCGGTTAGTTCGAGGAACAACCGGGTGAAGATGACAGAACTGCCGAAGCTGATCAAAGAAAGAAGAACGTACTCTTGCGCTCCGGCACGGCGGACGGGCCGCCTGTAATTGAATGACCACTCGGGCATAGATGCCTCCGGCTACCCTTTCTTTTCCTCCATAATGTCGAGGCGGGCTGCTTTATAGGGTGCAGATATTTCGGGCACGCCGGATGGGCCGGCCTCAAAAGCTTCCTTTATCCCGTTCAGAATTTCTTCCCAGTATCTTTGTCCAGCTTTGAACTTGTCTTTTCTGAACTCCGCCAACCATTCGTGGATCTGCGGATCCGCGAGGCCACGTTCTTCCCAGTCTTCGAGGAACTCGAAGATCATATCAATCACCCGCTCACTCTCCCATTGAACCACGGTTGGTCCATCGTGGTCGAAGATGTCCTTGGCGACCTTGAACTGGTGAGCGACATAATCGAGCTTAAGGTCATAATGGGCTGTTATGATTTCGTCTATGATGGCTTCTACCCACTTGCGGTGGAAGCGGCAGACGCCGCTATTTTCGGAGAAGAATTCGTAGACCATCCGGTGTGCGTTGCGGCGGCCCAGTTCGCGTGGAGGGACGAACTCGACGCCATAGTAAACAAAATACTTTCCCATCATGGGCATTGGGCTGAGCATGCCGGGAACCCAGTACTGGTTCGGGGTCATGCAACCCTGGCGACCATGTGCCGTGTAAACAGCACGGTCGATCGTTCGCTTTCCGGGCTCTGTGAGATGATAGCGCTCGTCTAAAACCCTGGCGGCAGGGCGGATGCCATTGCGGAAGGGTTCGCCGGCAGGCTCGAATAGGATCATGGTGAGAATAGCCGAAGCATATTCCGCGTTACGATGGGAGTCGGCGACGACGTCGAACTGATCGGGCAGGTCTGAGGAGCCGAATTTCATATTTGTGGCGGGCGGTAATCCAAAATCTTCCGGTGGGATGATCTCATCGGCGATAAGTTCCATAATCCAGGAGATTGTCCCGCCGATTTGGATGGCGTCTATGGCCATGGCGTCGACAAGGTGGTTGAGTGTCTCGGCGGCGCGCTGATCGAAGACTCCGCACAACGGGCCCAGGGCCTGATAGGGTTCGTAATCCTTTTTGAATTTATCGTTGTACTTTTTGCAGACCACTGAGCAGGGTTCGCCACAATGAGCGAAATTCTTGGGCTGGATGGCCTCTTCGTTGAATTGTTTGAGGTAGTGATCTACGATTAACCGTTGATGCTGCTCTGTGCGAGCCTGCGAGGTTGCGTAGATGGATTGGTAATTGAAACTGAGGAGCTTATCTTCAACGGTGTGCATATTGACGCCAAAGGTGCCGCCGGTTTGAAAGTTAGGGACGTAGCGGTATTTTTCTGTAGCGCCAAGATCGGTTTTGATCATTGATTGCTGGTAGTATTGTTGGAAGTAGCTGTCGATCTCTTGCGAGTCCTGTAAATCAGGATCAATCCAATCGCCGCCGAAGATACATGCGGCGACATGATGTGTTTGCAAAAGACGGCTGCCAAGCCCGCCGCGCCCGGCCCAATCGTCGATGGGCGTGATGAGGCCCTTTCGGATTGGGTTGCTGCCGATGATGCCCTGGTTGGTGTTTCGGGCAGCCGGGCCTACTGCAAAAATCCGCAGCCAGTCGCCTTCGTAGTTTTGACTGAACCTATCGAAAACAGCTTGTTGAAGGGCGTAGTATCCGATCAGGCGCTCGCCCTCAGGACTGGCGTAGCCTGTCCAGATCAAGTCGGGGTTGATGGGTTCCAGTTTTACAGAGATGGCCCCATCATTGTGGTTGAGGACCAGAACCGAATCTTGTGGAGCTGCGCCCTGTAAGGTAACGAAATCCACGCCGACACGGTGCATAATATATGCGGCGCCACCCATGCTTGAGATGTAGAAACCATCCCACAGTGGAGAATAACTGCAAAAAACCAATCGCCGTGTGCCTGGAATGCGAGAACCAGCCAGAGGACCGCCGCCAAAGGTCATTAACTCAGGATCGCGGCGTCCGGTCATGTGCAAGTAGTTGTGATATTTAGACCAGCCGTAATCGACGGGGCCGATTATCTGAGGGTCTTCTATGCGGTTGACAGAAAATTCACCGGTAGGCAGGTCTATAACCAGTTCGCGGAGCATTAATGGATAGGTCATGAAGGCCTCATGTGTATCACTCAGTGGGAGATATCGTCTACAACGATCTGAATTATAATACATACGGAGTGGGGTCGTGTTTGGTTGCGACCGTGCTGATGAAGGATCTGGAATTGGTGCTCCATAGTTCAAAATAAAGAGGTAATCATGGGCAAGCTGCTGTTCCGTGCCGAAGACTTGAAGAATTTTGTGGTACGTTATTTTCTGACCCTGGGCGTGCCTGAGACGGATGCCAGGACGGTCGCTGAGGTTTTGGTTGCAGCCGATATGCGCGGTGTGGACTCTCACGGTGTGATTCGGATTGATTCATACTATGGATCGCGACTTCGCCGCGGAATGATTACGACCAAACCTGAGATAAAGGTGATTGTTGAAACAGCTTCGACTCTAGCACTGGATGGCGGGGCTGGGTTGGGTCATGTGGTGGGCGTGTATGCGATGAATCGCGCAATTGATAAGGCTCGCGAGAGCGGATCTGCGATCGTAACCGTGCGCAATAGCAACCACTACGGCATTGCAGGTTATTATGCTATGATGGCGCTCCCCCACGACATGATCGGGATCAGTTATACCAACTCACAGCCCTTGGTGGCACCTACTTACGGAAAAACAGCTGTTTTAGGTACTAACCCCATCGCGGTGGCAGTCCCGGCAATGGAGGAAAAACCTTATGTTTTAGACATGGCAACTAGCATTGTGCCTATCGGACGGATTACGGTATACGAAAAATCGGGCAAAGAAATTCCCGAAGGGTGGGGTATCGATGGGGAAGGAAAGGTAACACGCGACCCGGGTGAAGTGTTGGGGGGAGGGGCTTTGATGCCGTTGGGGGGTATTGATCTGATGCGTGGTTATAAGGGCTATGGTTTAGGAATGCTTGTGGATATCTTCTCGGGCGTGCTCGCGGGGGCAGCATTCCTGACCTCGGTGGGTATGCCGGGAACCAACCTGCCGGCTAACGTTGGGCACTACTTTGCTGCTATGCGGGTAGACGCTTTCCGCCCGGTGGACGAGTTCAAAGCGGAGATGGATCGCATGATCCGCGAGCTGAAGGATGCACCAAAAGCGGTCGGACAGGAAAGAATTTATATCCCTGGTGAGAAGGAATTTGAATTAACCGAGAAGAGCCTGCGCGACGGTGTGCCGTTGTTGGAAGAAGTTGCGGCCGTGTTGAAGAAAGCTGCCGAAGCAGCCGGCTTGCCCTTCGACCTGCCAGTGGTTGGACGGATCGACTAGCTCAAAAGATTGATCAAGAATTCGGCCGCCTCGGACGCACCACTGCTCCGGGGCGGTTTGTTTTCATAGCGAGCCAGAATCTCAGGAACTCGGTTCAGCCAGGCATTTGTTGTGTATTCTTCTTCGGGGACAACGACACCATTCATTTCGTCGACCACGAAATCTGCAAGGGGTGGAGATTCGCGAAAACGCGCGCGGGGGATGAAGCCAAATGGGCGATTGGCGCAGTATGCTTCGGCCAGGGTGCTGTATCCCAGTTTGCCGATGACCGCTGTGCAAGCTCGGAGAAGATCGGGGTGATAGAAACCGGAATGATGCGGCAGAAGAATGCAGTTGCCAGTGCGAACGATACGATCACTTGCGCCAGGAATGACAAAGTAGTAATCATGTCGAGGGAGTGATTCAAGCAGAGAGACGAAGTTAGCCTCAATGCCTCCCATGGTGATCAGGACAGCCTGGGCGTTTAGCGGCAATCCAAGACGATTACGAACCGAGACAGGATCTTCGTAAAAGAGCCGCCCGGTGGGAGGGATTGTTAGGTTTGGCTTGCCGGGAGAGCAGACCGGGGTTGTTTGAATATGGAAATCTGCTTGCTTGAACCAACCGGCAAGATAGGATATGTGGGGGTGGAATCCGGGGGCTGTATCAAGATAGCCTTCGTAAATCCAATCCCATGTGAAATTTTCGATCAGGATAGATGGGAGTCCTGCGACTTTTGCGACGGCGATGCCTAATGGAGCGATGTCGCACAGGACCAGTTGGCAATTAAGGTCAATGATTTGCTGAGCCAAGCCAGATGTTACGCGGTTTGAAAATGGAAGAAATCGATCAAGTTCGGACAGGGTTGCCGGTATATCTTCGACAAGGGAATTCTTCTGAACAAGACCCAGGTCGGTGCGCACCGGGTGATAATGGAATTGAGGCAAGTGAGATTCGGCGAAAAACCACTCTGGAACAAGCGTAAATATTTCAAACTCTATGTCGTGGTGCTTTTCTTGAAGCGCTTGCATAATTGCACAGGCCCGGGCGGCATGGCCAAAACCGTGGGGTGAGATGAAGTAGGCGATTTTGTGCATGTACGAGAGTTTCAAAAAGAGATTTCATGCAGTTTAACCGATGCAGACCAGAATGACCAGAGCAAATGAAGCCGCCTATTTGAGAATTGGCGTGTAAAATAATTGCGTACGCTAATTCACGACAGAGGTGATGTATGGGTGTAATCCGCACGTTGATTCTCTCGGGTGGTGGTGGTCGGGGGGCATTTCATGCCGGTGTGTATCAATATCTTGCTCAGGCGGCAAAGCCTGGGGTTGATGGGGCGCACCAGGGAGGCTGGACGCCTGATATTGTGGTGGGCACTTCCATTGGGGCGGTAAATGGGGCGGCAATTGTGCAAGGCACAAGCGCGGATGCGCTGGTGGAGTTTTGGCGTGGTTTGAAAGAAAGAGACATTGAAGGTCTGCCGCCTTCCATGAGCCCGCTAACTCGTTGGACGGTCAACCAGGTGATGAAAAGCATGATAGGCGTTGACTTACCGGCGGTGCATCCTCAAGACTCGACCTCGCCAAATGGAGAAAAAGCGTGGACCTTGCTGCCTAAGCTGGGCAAGTTCGGAAATTGGTTGTTGGGACGGTGGAGTAATTTGTTGGATACAGGCCCCTTGCAGCAGACAATGATCAGGAGATTGGGTTTGGATGAGGGAAAGATCGCGAATAGCCCGAAAACCTTATTAATCAACGCCACAAATGTAAGCACGGGAAAACGGATGACTTTTTCGAATAAACCTGTATTCCGGGCTGAATCAGGGGAATTGCGCAAAGATGTGGTTCCTGGGATTACGATGCGGCGGATTATCGCAAGTTGCAGCATCCCTTTGGTCTACCCTTGGACTTACGACCCCGATACTCGAGCTGTCTATTGGGATGGCGCAGTGGTCAATAATACACCGATTGGGGTGGCAATGGATGCGGCGAGGGATCGACCGGGCGATGATGTGATGGAAGCGGTTGTAGTTTTAATGACACCCTGGCGCGATATGGACCAGGATGGACAACCCGACGAACCGCCATTACCCAAGGATTTTGGCGAAGCGGTTACCTGGGCCTTGGATTGGATGCTGCTAGCTTCATTCCGTGAGCGATTGGATTTGATCGATGCGTTCAATAAGCTTGGAAAGATTGGCCGGCAGATTGGCGACCCAGTATTGTCAAGGTATCGAGAGGTGCGTGTATCCATTGTTGCGCCCAACGAGTTCTTTTCAGCTGCCAGAATTATTGATTATGACCATTGGTTGAGCCATCTCATCGACCTTGGTTACAACGCCGCAGAAGCGGTTTTCAAGACAGATTTTCCGGCAGACAGTATCATAAGAACCCATCAGGGGGAGTAAAGCGGTGGGCGGGATTGTTCTAGATTGGAATATGCCTGTGTCAATCTACAGGCAGCAAAACTATTTTCCGTTCAATCACCTCTGCCTGTATGGCGCCATTTGAAAGCTCCAATAGGCCGGCTTGGAATCTGGGCAGGTCATCAGGTGTGAAACGGATGGTCATGGTGATGTCGGCTGCAAAACTCTCGTCAAGCAACATGCCGTGATGCTGGGGGAGCAACCGGCGTACCCGTTCAAGCAGGTTGTAGGGAATGGCGACCATGACCGTTTCGGCTGGGGTCTTGACTGCGCGCGGCGCTTTATCTAGCACAGCTCGGACGGCGTCAGAATATGCGCGCACCAATCCACCGGTGCCAAGTTTGGTTCCACCAAAGTAGCGGGTGACTACAACGACAGCATCTCCTAAGCCAGAACCTTGGAGTACAGCCAGCATGGGTCTGCCAGCTGTGCCGGAAGGTTCGCCGGCATCACTGCAATGCGTGGTGACCGACTCGCCGTGGCCGATGACAAAAGCAGGTACGTTGTGGCTGGCGTCATTGAACTCGGCGCGAATTTGTTGGATGAACTGCCGGGCTTCTTCTACCGTAAATGCAGGAGCCAGGGTAGCGATAAAACGCGAGTTTAGAACGCGAATCTCTGCACGTGTTTGTTCCAAGGGAGTCAGGTTTTTGTTCATCAAATTCAATAGGAGCGGGGATTAAGCAAGGTGTATTTGACGCTCAAGCTCTTCCTGCGATTATAATGTGATTTGCTGCGTTCTAATGGGTAAATTTGAAAGAAATGCGTGAAGTATTGGCGAATTCCATTGAGATAAAGCTATAATATTGATTGATATCAATTTGCCACATTGCCGCCTTCCTAGACGAGGAACCAAATCAAGTCAAAATGCGTTTAGAGTATGGCGTAAGTTTGAAAGTTTTCGGGAGGAGAGAAGATGAAAACCCGGTCGTTTTTTTCTGTGTCATTAATAGCTTTGCTACTGCTGAGCGGTTGTTCAAGCCTTTTGCCATCAACGAATGTTAATCAAGATTCTGTGGCTACGAAAAGCGCCTTAATTATCGAACAAGGGCGATCTACGTCCACCGCAGCAGCCATGGAAACCCAGGTTGCTCAGTTGAGTACACTTCAGGCTGAAATGACTCAAGTTGCCGGGCTGCCTACGGCGACCGCGACGATTACCCAACTTCCTCCAACGGCTACTCGGGTGCCACCGACTGCAACGGCGGTTGTTCCCAGTTTGACGCCGATCCCTTCGCTGACGCCCATGCCGTCACTAACCCCCAGGCCCACCGCTGTTCCGATTCCCTGCGACCAGGCGTCCTTTGTCTCTGATATTACTATTCCGGATGGAACTGAAATTGCGCCAGGATCTGTGTTTACAAAGATCTGGCGGATCAAGAATAGCGGAACCTGCTCGTGGACGACGAAGTATTTGCTTGCGTTCTTTGGCGGCGACCAAATGGAAGGTACGTCTCCTCAAGCTCTTTCGGCGAATGTCGCTCCGGGCGAGGTCATTGACTTGGCAGTGACTTTCAAAGCGCCATCAAGCGAGGGCACTTATCGGTCACGATGGAAGCTGCAAAACTCAAGTGGCAGTTGGTTTGGAATTGGGGCGAATAACGCGACTATATACACAGAAATCGAGGTAAAACAAGGCGCGGTAGCCAATGGCGTGGATTTTGCGGCGCAAATGTGCGCCGCGGTTTGGACGAGTGGAGCGGGAACATTGGCGTGCCCAGGTTCGGATGGGGATTCGAAGGGTTTTGTTCTACGCTTGAATAATCCGGTCCTCGAAACGGGCTCAACAGATGATGAGCCTGCGCTTTTGACGGTGCCTCAAGCGGTAAGCGATGGGGTGATTCGCGGGAAATTCCCCGGTTACACCGTCAAGGATGGGGATAAATTCATGGCGGTGATTGGTTGCGCTTATAAAGCCGAACAATGCGATGTGAAATTCCAACTCGATTACCAGATTGGCTCCGACTCCATTCAAACATTAGGTACATGGAACGAAAATTACGACGGGAAATTCAACTCAATCTCCGTTGATTTGAGTAGCCTGGCAGGGAAGCAGGTCAACTTTATTTTGACTGTTTTCGCGAACGGGGTTATGCAACAAGACCGCGCGCAGTGGCTGGCGCCTCGAATTGTGTCAAAGTAGCTCCGAAATAGAGTGTTTTTACTGGAAGGACTTCTATCAGAGAAGTCCATCCAGTTGGGAGAATTCATTGTGGCAACCAATCTCGAATTGATGAGAGGGATGATTTTTGAGGCGAGTTATGAAGGGTAAATTGCCAGGATTCATCCTGGTCATTGGCCAGGCTGTGATGGATTGGTGGGACGCGTGGCTAGATTCCACGTTGATTACCCTGATTTGGACCGTGGCTCAATTCACTATAGTGCTTGGCCCACCCGCTACTTTTGGGGTTTATTATGTTGTGAACAACATGTTTTCCGGTGAAAACCTTGGCGTTCGGGGCATGATCACCGGGATGAAAATGTATTTTGGAAAAGCATGGATTTGGGGGGCGATCAACCTGTTCGCGATTCTGGTGATTTATACCAATGTGATGTTTTACCGCCAGTGGGATTCGCCCTTAGCTCCGTATCTTCTGACTTTCATTTCAATACTGGCAGGCATGTGGTTTTTCTCGGCGTTTTATAGCCTGCCGTTTTTTATGGAATTACAAAAGCCCAGTGTTCTATTGTCCATCCGCAACGGATGGTTGCTAATCTTGGCGGCTCCGCTCTATTCTCTGGGCTTGTTCATCCTGATAACCGTGATTTGGGTTGCCAGTATATTGTTGATCTTGCCGTTTTTCCTGGGAATCCCCATGATTACTGCTAATCTGGGGGGGCGCGCTGTCCAAGATCGGTTAGTAAAATACGGAATTCGCAAGGAAGATGTAGACCCTAGAGAGTTGCGCTAGCTGCCTTTTTGCGGTTGCGGCGGTCTATGATCGCGAAGGGAAGATACATCAGACCGATGAAAAACAACGCCAGTAATTCGAGTATTGGAAGATACCAGGGCCAGGCCGGAAGTACATCCAGCAAACTGGCGGTGACAGGCTTGTGGGCCGTGTACAGATAATTGCTGTTGATGAGGAAATTAAGCCCAGTGATCACTGCGGCATAGATGTTTGTGCCAATAATAACGCGCACCAGGGATCGCGGTGTGGGGCGGAAGCCTTCTACAAACGTCATGTATAAGGCTGAAATGATGATCAAACCGTGTGAAATGAAGGTTTGGTAGTAACGAAAGTGGGGGAAGTCGTAGATACCAAGATCAGGCGTGAGCATCGCCTGAAGTGCGCCGGGAATTCCTAGGAGATAAGTGAACTCGTAGATGCGCAAATCCTTTTTGATGAGCATGAACACCCCAAGCCATACCAGGATACTGCATAGGTGAAATGGAAGGTGTTCTTGGATCGTCCACTTTCCGACGTAGACGTTCCAGACATGCCATGCAATTTCATTGAAAAACAATATGGCGGCCATTCCATAACGAATTCTTTTTCGCGCGACTTGAGAGAATCGCTGCCTGTTTATTACGAAATACACGATGATCAACAAAAAACAGCCAAGGGCGACTAAGTGAGACGGGGAGAATATTTTGAAAGGGCCGCCAGTGAAATCTTTACCAAAAAATTGATCCATTTGCCCACCTCTCTTCCGGTTTGATAGTTTAACGCCACAGTTGGTGAATAGTTACGGAAAGAAAAAAGGCGGTCGTTCAGAATGTTGAACGACCGCCTTTCCGGGTTAGATTAAGCAGCGGATGGTGTCCGGCGCTTGAACCAATTGCGCCACTCGCCGTTTTCCCAAATGACCAGGATCGGGGCAGCGATGAAGATCGAGGAGTAAGTACCCATGAACAGGCCGATGAGCAGGATGATGGCGAACTCGCGGAGGGTAACACCACCAAAGAGGGCCAGTGCCAGGAGCATAAATTCCACAGTCATCAACTGGGTGTTGATGGAGCGTTGCAGGGTTTGAACGATGGAGTGGTTGACCAGTTTCTCGAAGTCCAGGCGGCGAAGCACGGCTGAGTTTTCGCGAATGCGGTCAAAGACCACGACCTTATCTTGAACCGAGAAGCCGATCACCGAGAGAAGGGCGGTGAGGAACAAGGTGTCAACCTGCCAACCAAACAGCAAGCCGCCAATGGCGGTTAGGCTGAGAACCACCAGAACGTCATGGAACATGGCGATAATGGCGCACAGGCCGTACCGGATGGCGTTGTTGACGCCGCGGAAAGCGAACCAGATGTACAGAATCACTGCCAGGGCGGCGAATGCGACTGCCAGAATGGCGCGGCTGGTTACTTCCTGACCAATAGTGGGGCCGACGCTCTCAAAGCTTTGTACGGTGATTGTGTCGTTGGTTTTTGCAGCCAGGTCACTCACCACAGAAGCGCGGGCCTCGTCACTCATGAAGGAAGAGCGGATTTGGAGTGAATTTGTACCGGTGGTTTTCACCTGGGCGTCAGTCAATCCCAGGTCGTTGTAGACGGCAAGCACGTCGGCGGTTTCGGGGAGCGTGCCAGAGGCGAATTCGACCTCGAGCATCGTACCACCCTTGAAGTCGATTGACAGCGGGAGGCCCGAAACGGCGATAATGATCAAGCCGGGAATAATCAGGAATAGGGACAGAGCAAAGAAGATGTAGCGTTTACCGAGGATGTCAAGCATGGCTTTCTCCTTAGTCAAGGACACCAAATAATTTTAATTGTTTGGCGGTAGGTTTGAGGCGGTCGACGATCGCATAAAGGAATGTGCGAGTTACGACAAGGGCGCAGAACAAGCTGACAACCACGCCGATAGACAGCGTAACCGCAAAGCCTTTGACGATGGTGGCGCCGAAGGAGGAGCCAAACACAAAGAGGATGACGCAGGTGATGATTGTGGCGATGTTTGAGTCGCGGATGGAAGGCAGGGCGCGCTTCCAGGCCAGGTGAAGAGCATCGGTGAAGTTTCTACCGCCCCGAAGCTCTTCTTTGAGACGCTCAAAAATGAGGATGTTCGCGTCAAGAGCCGAACCGGTACTGAGCAGGAAGCCGGCAATGCCGGGCAGGGTCAGAGTGACCGGGAGGAGCTTGAACAGGGTGAAGGCGATCAAGGCGTAAACGATCAGCGACAGCACAGCAGCCAGTCCGGGGACCCGGTAATAGATCGCCATGAAGAGGATGATAATCGAGAAGCCGATGATGCCCGCAATCAGGGACTTGTTGAGGGAATCGGCGCCGAGGGTTGGGCCGATCACCCGACTTTCCACTACCTTAAAGGGGATGGGAAGCGAACCGTAGCGCATCTGAATGGCGAGGGCGTTTGCGGTATCAACGGTGAACTTGCCAGAGATGACGCCCTGACCATCGGTGATGGCGCTATTGATGGACGGAGCAGAAATCACTTTTTTGTCTAAAACAATTGTGAGAATTTTTCCAACATTAGCGCTGGTATGTTCAGCAAAGATGGTTGCACCTTCAGGTTTCAGGGCAAAGGCGATTTCAGGCTGGCCGAGCTGGCTGGTCGTAACGCCAACATCCGAGAGCATTTCGCCGGTCATGATGGTGTGATATATCACCTGATCGCCCTCGGTTTCGGTGGCAGGAGTTGCCTGTCCGAAGTCGGTTTGGAGGATCGTGCCTTCTTCGGGGCGAGTATCGCCCGTGTCCACGAATTCAAGGAGGCCGGTTTCTTTGATGACATCCACGATCTTGGTGGGGTCATCGAGGCCGGGGAATTCTCCGACCATGCGGCGTTCTCCCGCAACCTGGAATAAATTCTCGGAGACGCCCAAGGCGTTGGTGCGGTTCTCGAGAATGCGCTGAGCGTCTTGCATTTGCTCAGGGGTGATTTCACTTCCTTCGGGCAGGTCTGCCTCAAGCAATACCTGTACACCGCCGCGAAGATCGAGACCAAGAACGGTCTTCATGTCGCGGTCGAAGTCACCTATGTGAATTCCAGAAAATGAGGGGAGGTTTACAAAAATGAGGAGCGCAGCAAGTAATACGAGCGCCAGGAGTTGGAAGTAATAACGTTTCATTCGTCTAAAGGCCTCCGATGCATACAAATGCCAGCCTGGGGCTGGCGGGTCAAGGCACGATTATACTCCCAATGGTAAATGGTGAGTAGGGTTGGGGTTTTAATGTGAAGAGTGGAACTGCTCCAGGAAAAGCATGATTTGCTCAAAGACTTCTTGAGGACTGAAAGAATCTGTCATGATGTAGAGGTGGGCGTGCTGGCGGGCGTGGCGAAGCCGGTGGTGTTGTTCCTGGTAGTCAGCAACCGTCCAGTCCATTTTCCTGCGTTGTTCCGATACCAAGAAGGACACATCCAGAAAGATCAATACGTCCGGATTAGTTATGCGCTGCCACATGTATGGCACATACGAATGTTCTTGGGCGATGTGGTGAGCGTCTACGCCGGCGGCATGAAGCATCTTGGTCAGCGTCGATTTACCGGCTGTGCAAGGGCCAGCTAAACCTACCTTGAGAGACGGTTTACTTATTGTCATGCACCAGGAGGTTGATCTGGTCAGGCGTGGCGAATACAGAAATGGAGTCGCCGGCAATTATTCTCATTTCGCCGGCAGGATGGAAATGGGTTTGGCCATCGTGCTGGAGCAAAATGAGGCTGGCGTGGAACCTTTCTTCGATTTCCTGGACGGTCATTTTGCAAAGGCGAGAATTTTTTGCCGCGGTTAAGCGCGCCAGAACATGCGGCTGACCCTCAATGGAAATGGGTGGGGTGATGTCAATGTCGGCGGCATTCGCGGCAAAGATTGGCGCAGCCATGCCGGTGGCACTGAGCGCGCGAAAGCCAAACTGCTTTTGCAGGGAAGCGGCAAAATCGTCATCGAAAATACGAACCACTACTTCTATGTCAGGGTTTAGATTGCGAGCTTTCAGGGCGACTTCCAGGTTTAAACTATCGTTTTGGGTACATAGCATGATCGTTCGAGCTCGTCCCACCCCGGCAGCCAGTAAAACATCTTCGCGTGTGGCATCGTCATGGATGAGTGGAACATCGAGCTTTTGGATCGCGTTGGAAAGCTCAGTTTTTGGGGAGATTTCGACAGCGACAACATCTTGCTCAAGATCACGCAATTTTCGGATGACCCGGTAGCCGAGATGTCCCAGGCCTACCAGGACGATATGATTGTTCATGGTTGAGGCAACGGCCATTTGCCATTCCTTTCCCCGCGCGCGGCGGTTGAAAAATAAAATGCCAAAGTCGGCCAGCCCCTGAGCCAGCAGCCCAACTCCAAATAATGGTAGTAAGAAGAAGAAGGCTTGCAGGTACCATTGCTCAGGGAAATCTGTGGTGGGTTGCAAGAAAGTGAGACTTAACGTGGCGTAAATGCCCTCTGCAAGGCTGGAGATGGGCGTAGAAGTGTTCTTGGAGAGAACAGTAAATAGCCATCCACTGATGGCTATTAAGGCGACAAATAAAAAGAGGGGGGTGCGAAATTCGCGCAGCAAGAGCAGGGTGTCGCGCCAACTTGCCCGGATCTTTCGCCAGGGTGTCTTACGCGCAGTTCCTTGCATATACTGTTAAAGATGCGGAGATGGGCCGAAGGGCAGTCTCACGACCATCCGGCGGATCGCATCGACGTTCTTGGGAATAACCCTTAAGACAACTACGCTCATGTCGTCATTTGGGCGATTTTGATCAAGCCGCAATGCTTGCTGAAGAAGCATGTCAGCGATTTCTTGTGAAGTGGGTTCTTGATCTTCGAGGAGCGATTCGAGGAGTGTGCAAATATCTAGAGATTCGCCATATCGATCCCCCGCAAAAGTTAGCCCGTCCGTATAGATCACCACGGTTGTGCGTTCTTGGAGTTGAATTTCCGAGATTGCAGGTCGGATGTTGCGTGACGTGCCGATCGGGAAGCTTTCGGCGTTTAAACATTCTATACGATCACCTTGCGCAACAAAAACGGGGCACCGGCTATTGCGGGTGATGACAATTGTGCCTGTTTGGAGGTCCGCCGAAAGGATGTTTAGTGCTGCGCTGACCTTGCCACCACGCTCGGTGTAGAGGTGGTCAGACGCAGCTCTGGCAGCGGCGCCATCGCGAACTCCCTCGGCCAGAAGTCCGATGACTTTCCTGACCACCATCGTTGAAATTGTTTTTGCTCCCCGGCCAGATGTTTGTCCATCAGCTAATACCACAGACATCCCGCCATTCGGACGTTCGACGACCTCCAGCGTGTCTCCACTTTCTGAAGACGCGTACTTATTGGTTTTTGCGACTGCGATCTGTATCTCCATAAGCTTGATTTTAACCATTTTGCGCCCTAAAATCCAGTGTAACTTTAGGCGACTTTTTGGTTATTTTCTCCTTTTCCCGGCCCTGTTGGAACAGCGGTCATTATCAACAGGCGATCGGCATTGTGATTCAGCCAATGGTGGTTGATTTGTAATCCATAGTGTAGCCCTTGCTGTTCAAACCTGGAGAAGGTCTCTTCTGGAGGTGGCGCTTCACCGGTAATTTTGAAAAGCTGGTGGATCATCCGATCGGCAATCGATGATCCCATTGGCAAGGCAGCCATGAGGACCACCAGTTTACCATCTGCACAAAGCACCCTGCGGATTTCACACAAGGTGGTCTCCTGGAAGATGTAAGGGCTTGGGAACGTTGCCACAACAATATCAAAATAGCTTGAAGGAAATGGGATCAGCCGAGCATCTGCGCGGGTAATTGTGCCAGAGAATCCTTCTTTCTTGATACGCTTTTGCGCGAGACGACACATTTGGGGGCTTTCGTCTATCCCGAAAATGCATCGTCCGGTTTTCGCCAGGTCGACCTGTAAATGACCTGGGCCGAATCCCAGTTCGAGGATTCGGCCCTTTGAAATCATTGGATAGATTGATCGGATCCACTTGTTCCACCGTCCCAAAGAGACGGTCGCTGCCACCATATCGTAGCTCCAGGCAAGTGAATGGTAGAGAAGCTGGAAGAACTTTTCGAGAAGGCGAGCGATCAGGGGTTGCGCCTTCTTGACACCCATTTGACAATTTCGATAGCGATGAAGACAATGGAGCCCGCGCCGAGGCTGATCAGCAGTTCGGGCAAGGAGAGGGCTGTGGTGTCAAAAATGTTCTGCAAGAATGGAACGTAGATTACAGCAAGTTGCAGCGCAAAGGTCAGTAGTACCGAGCCTAACATGGCGGGGTTGGATAGCAATCCAATTGTGAAAAGCGAGTCTCGCTGCGAGCGAATTGCCAGAGCGTTGCCCATTTGCGCCATTGTAAGGGTGGTGAAGACGATCGTGTGCCAGGATTCTGTGCCGCCTTTCCAATAGAAGAAGCCTGTTATCAGTGAAACAAAGCCCATCAATAAACCAATCCACAAGACGTCACGGCCCAAGCCGCGCCCAAAAATGTTCGTCTTTTGCAAAATGGGTGGGCGTTTCATGATCGAACGCTCGCTGGGTTCGATGGTCAAGGCCAGGCCGGGTAAACCATCGGTGACGAGGTTGATCCATAGAATTTGGATGGGCGAGAGCGGCATGGGCATGCCCATGAAGGGAGCTGCAAGCATGACCCAAATTTCACCGGCGTTTGATGTGAGTGTGTAGCGGATGAATTTCAAGATATTGTCATAGATGCGCCGGCCTTCTTCTACCGCCGCGACAATGGTGGTGAAATTGTCGTCCAGCAGGACCATGTCCGAAGCCTCTTTTGAAACATCGGTTCCGGTGATGCCCATTGCAACGCCAATATCGGCTTTCTTCAGGGCGGGAGCATCATTGACTCCGTCTCCGGTCATGGCGACCACATGCCCCATCTCCTGGAGGGCCTGAACGATTTTCAGTTTGTGTTCCGGTGATACGCGGGCGTAGACGTTGACATCATGAACGTCTTTCTTGATGTGCTCAATGTCTGCTTCGGCCAGGTCGCGACCGGTGAGCACTTTATCGCCTTCGGTGATACCCAGGTCTTTAGCGATGTGCAGCGCGGTGAGCGGATGGTCGCCGGTGATCATAATGGTGCGGATTCCGGCGGACTTTGCCGTGGCAACCGAGTCTTTCACCTCCGGGCGGGCGGGGTCGATCATCCCGAACATGCCCACGAAGGTCAGGTCTTGCTCCAGGAAAGTTGTGCCAGCATCCTTTTTGAGCTGGAAGGCAACTCCCAAGACGCGCATGCCTTTTTGCGCCATGCCATTATTAGCCGCCATGATGCGTTCTTGGAGAACCTGGTCCATGGGGAGAATTTCGTTGTTGACCCATACATGGGAGGAAATATCGAGCAAGCCGTCGACAGAGCCCTTGGTAATGGCAATGTAAGGTGATGTATCATCTGCGCCGATAAATGGTTTGAGAGGCGCAGGCAGATTGGCGTGATCGATGCTGTGAACGGTGGTCATCCGCTTGCGATCAGAATCGAAGGGCAGCTCGGAAACACGGGGCAGAACTTTTTCGAGTTCTGCTTTCCAAAGACCAGAGCGGGCCCCGGCGATGACCAATGCGCCTTCGGTTGGGTCACCAACAGCCGAGAAGCCACCAGCATCTTCTTCAGCGGGCTCCAGGAGGGCATCGTTACATAATGCGCCGCCAGTGATGAGTAACGCCACGGCTGGGTACTCGATGAGGACCGGGGCTAGAGCATCTTCACCGGTGATCGAGGGGGTGTGGCTGCGGACAGTTTCAGCAAAGTCCAGGCTGTGCCCGGCAACATCCAGAACGGTGACCGTCATGCGGTTTTCGGTTAATGTTCCGGTTTTGTCGGAGCAAATGACTGTTACAGAGCCAAGTGTTTCCACGGCAGGCAGCTTGCGGATGAGCGCGCGCCGTTTCAGCATGCGTTGGGCGCCCAAGGCCAATGCAATGGTAACCACAGCAGCCAGACCTTCGGGAATGGCTGCAACGGCCATGCTGATGGAGGTTTGGAACATGAGGCGGATTTCTTCGCCGCGAAGGATCCCTAATACAAACACCACGGCAACAATACCTAAGGCCGCGATGGCCAGGCCTTTACCCAGTTGTTCGAGTCTTCGTTGCAAGGGAGTGGCTTCAGAACCGACGCTCTGGATCATCTCGGCGATTTTGCCAAGTTGGGTGTTCATGCCGGTGTCGGTGACTACGGCAGAGCCACGGCCATAGGTGATAACCGTACCCATGTACAACGTGTTGATCCGGTCACCTAAGGGCGGATTCTGGGTTGTGAGTGCATCAGATATTTTTTCAACAGGCTCTGATTCGCCAGTGAGTACAGCCTCGAGCGCACGGAGATTCACGGATTCAAGAATGCGGCCATCGGCAGGGACTGCATTGCCAGCCTCTAAGAGAACAATATCGCCAGGGACCAACTCGCGAGCTGAAATCTCAACAACATGGCCTCCACGGCGCACTTTAACGTGAGGTACTGCCAATTGTTTGAGCGCTGCCATGGCGCGTTCGGCTTTGTACTCTTGGGTAAAACCGAGGATCGTGTTGAGGATCACGATGATAAGAATGACAATAGCATCTTGGACTTCGCCAAGGGCAAGAGAAATAGCCGCTGAGATGATCAGGATGATCACCATGATCCCGGTGAGTTGTTCCCAGAGAATCTTCCAGGGGCTTTTTGAACCCCGGTCGATCAGTTCGTTGGGGCCATGCAGCTCCAGTTTCTGGGCTACCGCATCATTTGAGAGGCCGTTTTCGAGGTTGGTTGCAAGCTTCTCCTCGATCTCATCTTTCTCCAGGCGAAACCATTCTGTCATAATTCATCTCCGTTCGATTTGTTATGGGATTGACGGCCCTTAATTAAAACAAGACCACCACACGTTTGTGTCTGGTCTTGCCACGCATTTCGGCGCTGATTTACCGAGAGATTTGGTCTCTGTGTTGGCGGTAAAACATCCATCGCTGGAGGCTACTCCCCATCTGATTCAGTTTACCTTGTTTGTCAGTCAGCGTCAAGGACTTGATGTAAGTGGAGATGGCTGCTATGATTGGCGTTTGCTTAAAGTGGACGGGAGTGAAAAAGTTGCCATGTTTGCTATCCGGCGAGACACGCGCGTATTTTAAGATACAGGGACTTATCCAACCCTCTGAGCAGTTTTAAAACTTCTTTGAAACCAGGTGAATCGTGAGAGTTTACATTACAGGAGCCACGGGGTTCATAGGTCGACACGTGGTACAACGATTGTTGCAGGCGGGATTTGAAGTTCGGTGTTTGGTCCGCGACGTTGCAAAAGCAAAATTTCTCAAAGATCTTGGAGCAGAGATTGTTCGGGGAGATGTGACTGATCGCGCAACAATCCTGTCGAGCATGCAGGGTTGCGAGGCGGTCGTCCACCTGGCGAATGTTTATTCGATGTGGTTGCTGAAGGGCGATGAGTTTGAAAGAGTAAATATTGGCGGCACCAGGGGTGTTGTAGAAAGCGCTTGCGAGGTTGAGATAAAGAAATTTGTGTACGTCAGCACCGTTGCGGTGTATGGCGTGCCGAAGGAACGTCCGTTTACGGAAACTAGCGCGCCAGGAAAGAGAATGCTAAGTCGCTATGCTCGAAGTAAGGCCGAGGGCAATCGCATCGCCTGGCAAATTTCAGGAGAGAGAAACTTACCACTGGTCGTCCTGTATCCTGGAATTGTCTTAGGGGCTGGCGACGATAAAGCCAGTGGCCAATATATTCAGGATATCATCTTCAAGCGCGTGCCCAGTACGATTTTCCATTCCTCTAAGGCTGTCTATGTCTATGTAGAGGATTTGGCGGAATGTATTTTTCAGGCGTTGGTCAGGCCTGAGGCAGTTGGCCAGCGGTACTTAATTGGACAGGAATGCCTGGATGGAAAGTCTTACGCCCAATTGATTGGTTCGGTGGCGGGAGTCAAGTTGCCCTGGTTCCATTTTCCAGACCCTATCGTCATCCTGGCTTCTTATCTATTCTCGGCAATAGCGCGCGTTTTGCGCCGCGCCCCCTGGTGGGGTCTTTCAGTGGATGCGGCCTGGACATTGAGCAAAGGGTTTGTGTTTGATGGCAGCAAGTCGGAACGAGAGTTGGGCATTACCTATACGCCGATCAAAGTGGCTCTTGAAGAGGCGGTACGCTTCTACCGCCAACGTGATTCAGGACGATTGCCGGGGAATGCGGATTTGAGTCAGCACCAATAATGCCGCAAGCCCAAAACCTGCGGAAATAAGAAAGGTAATCTGATATCCAGCGGTGGCGACTGACCAGCCGGCCAGCAGAGGGGCAAGGAACGTCACGGGGGTAATGAGGGTGTTCGCCATGCCAATGTAAGTTGGGCGATCTTGTGGCGAGCCGAATTGAAGCAGCACGGACATTAGAATCGGAAATGTGGTTGTGTACGCGACACCCAGCAATACCATGACGAGATAAAACCAATTGGCGCTGGGGGCAAAAAATGCAATGACACTGCTCGCGATAATGGACAGGCCCCCAATGATCATAACGCCAAGGCGGCTCCAGCGGTCAGCCAGCCAGCCAAGGAGCAAATTGAAAACTACCTGGCTGAACATAAGCACGGACGCTTGAGTTGCGGCAACGCTCTCGCCAGCGCCAAGTTCTTTTGCTACATAAATGGCATAGAAAGCAGCGCCGGCTATGCCAAACTGGGTCAGGATACGACTGAGCAGAAGCCAGTTGAAGCTTTTGTCAGTGCGCAATATGCGAGTCATTTGAGACCACACGCTTACTTGACCTTCTACCATTGGCCGAACGATGTGGTGCGACTCCCGGTTGAGCGAAATAAAAAGGAGTGAAAAAAGGAGCGTTACACCGCACAAAAGGAATGTAAGTGAGTAGTTGCGGGGGTAGGCTACCCGTTCAAGAATGAAACCGGCAACAATTGCGCTTCCACTGGCAAAGAGATTGAGGGCGGCGGTTTGCACTCCAAAGAAGGTGGCTAATGAGTTGGCGGGAATCACCTTATTGATCAGATTCTGCCAGGGATTTGCGGTAAAACCTGCTCCAAATCCCTGCCACGTTAGTAGAAGGAAAACAAAGATCAACGACCACACGGGGCCAAGGGTTGGAATACTCAAGGCGACGATTGCCAGGCCAAAGAACGGAATGCGTTCATGGAGGGTCGCTTTGATCGTGAGCGGTTTGTATCGAGTTTGCCTGGCGAGGTGGCCCGCGATGAGCAGTTGGGGGAGCTGCCAGCCTAGTTGATGAATGGAACTGACCAGACCAATCAGGATCGCAGAGTTGGTAAGGGTTGCCACAAATAAGGGGATGATCGTCGAAAAAGAGGCGAAGCCTAATCCAAGTCCAAAGAAGGCTCCGTCTAAAACGTTGACAATGTAGTTGAAGCGAAAGTTTTTTTGTTCGGAGGCTTGCATTGTGTTAACCCTGAAAAAAGAAACTTCCACGTTCTGCGCTGGAACATCAGCCGGGCAGAAATGGAAGTTCACATCATCTCGCCAAATAGCGAAGAGGAAAAAATGAATATTTTTAAATTGACAGAAGACTAATACTCTTCTTCCTCGTCGCCCCAAATATCATCGTCATCCTCGGAGTCATCTTCCTCGGTTTCGTCCCATTCTTCCAACTCTTCTTCTTCATCCCACTCGTTTTCAGCAGCGGCTTCTGCGTTTGGACTGTATGTGGTGCAACCCGTGTCGGGATCGAAATCCACTAATGCCGCAGAACAATATCCTTCATCTAGAAATACACAGTCCAAATAGTGGCAACGAATTCGTGGCATGAGTTTCCTCCTGATTGTAATCTACTTGCAGTTTGGCCAAGTCGCAATTATCGCGTTAGGATTAATGTGTCCGATATTATTACCTAACTCAAGTAATGTCAATCTTTTTAGCCGTTGACGGCGACAATTATACTCGCGAGTAAGCTATTTCAATCCATCAGTTTTGTGGATTTGTCAATAGCCATGCATTTACCCTCTCGCCAGCAGGAAGCGATTTTACCCCAGAGGGGACAATCAGTAAAGCGTTTGAGCGAGTCAAGGCATAGAGATTTGCCGATCCTTGATGACCGGCGAGACGAATTGTAAATTCGTCGTTTAGTTTTGTTGCTACCGCCCGTAGATAGCTTTCTCGACCGTCTGAGGAAATATCTTCTTCGAGGATTGCCGAGACCATTCTTCTGTTCATTTCCGTGTGCCCGCCAAGCATCCTCACAGCAGGGATGAGAAACAGTAAGCTGCCGACATACGCCGAGACTGGATTCCCTGGCAATCCGATGAATGGGATCGTACGATAAGCGCCGACAGCAATGGGTTTTCCAGGGCGCATGTTCACTCTCCAGAAATCCAAATATCCGTCATGCTCGATTCGTTGACGGATGAAATCATAAGCCCCGACACTTACGCCGGCAGTGCTCACAATGATGTCTGGAGAAACATCCACTGCACGCGAAAGTATAGAATCGATATCTTTCTGGTTATCCTGGGCTATACCCAAGGCGACTACATCCGCACCTGCTTCGGAAAGCAGAGCGGCGATGGTGAGTTGATTGGAATCGTAAATTTGACCGGGGGATAACCGAGTGCCAGGGGGAACTAATTCATTTCCGGATGAAAGGAGGGCGATCCGTGGTCGAGGTACTACATTAACGAATTCTATACCACAAGATGCCAATAATCCTATATCTGGGGGGGAAAGTAAATGCCCGGGCTGGAACAGGATTTGACCCTCGCGAACGTCTTGTCCTTGTGGCCTGATGTACTGTCCTGCCTCACACAGGTTGAAAACGGTAACGTGGGGTGGCAGTGGCGATTCGAGTTGTGTGGGATACTGGTCTGTTTCTTCAAGGGGAATGACTGCATCTGCCCCAGGAGGAATGGGGGCTCCAGTCATGACGCGAGAGGCTTGGCCCTGATGAAGCGGTCTCTTCGGTAAATATCCCGCGGGAATGTCTTCAATCACCGACAGACGAGTGGGGGGTGTAGTGATGTCGGGTGAGCGAACGGCAAAACCATCCATGCTAGAGTTGGCGAATGGGGGAAGATCCAAAGTCGAAAATATGGTATCAGCCAGGACAAGTTGGTTGACCTGGCTGATCGGAAGCGCCAAGGCGGATTTCTTCGACAAAAGTCGATAGAGATGTTCCTGCGCTTCAGATACACTGAGCAGTTGGGACAATGGACTCCTCCCAGGGGGCTAGTAGGTACGGTTGGCGGCCTATCCCGGTTTCACGCGATGTGCTTCGATGACATTCGGTAAGTTTTCGATGCGCGTTAATACCCGGCTCAATTGGGTGATATCCCCAATTTCTAGCATGAGGTTTAGGAAAGCAAGGTGATGATGGATTTTTAAGTTTACATCGAGAATATCTACGTTTTCTTCACTCAATACCACTGAGACATCACCCATTAACCCTTGCCGGTCATAGGCTTTAATTTCGACTGGGACGGGATATGTCTTGGGGGCAGATCCCCAAGAGACTTTTATTAATCGATCGCGGTCGTCCATGCGCAGGATGTTAGGGCAGTCCTGGCGGTGAATGGTTACGCCACGACCGCGGGTGATGTATCCAATGATTTCATCTCCGGCAACGGGCTTACAACAGCGAGCCAGTGCGGTAAGAATGCCTTTCAGTCCTAATACGGTTACTGTGGAGTCGTTTTGCGCGGCGGTGATTTTTAGCTCGCCCTGGGGAGAAGGGATGAGGGGGTCGATCACCTTCTCCTTACCGAGATCAGATAGTTTGCTGATGATCTTACCGGGGGTGATGTCTCCACAGCCAATGGCTACGTATAAATCCTCTGGAGAGCGAAACTCGAAGGCGCGGGCCAGCTTTTCGGCTTCCATTTCCAGACCCAACCGTCGCAGCTCACGGTCGAGAATATTCCTCCCCTGGGTTAAATTCTGCTCGCGATCTTGCCATTTGAACCAGGCGCGAATCTTTGCTCGCGCGCGTTGGGTCTTCACTAGCCCGAGGTTGATATTCAACCAGTCCCGGCTGGGTCCTCCGTGTTTCGCGGTAAGGATCTCAACCATGTCGCCTGTCTTGAGTTCGTAATCGAGGGTGACCAGTTTGCCGTTAATTTTTGAGCCCCTGCAACGGTGACCAATCTCGGTGTGAACGTGGTATGCAAAGTCAATGGGCGTTGAGCCTTGTGGGAGATCAATGATATCTCCGCGCGGGGTGAATACATACACCCGGTCCTGGAAAACATCCGTTTGCATGCCGTCCACGAACTCTTGCGCATCGGTAACCTCGGAGCGCCAATCCATCAATTTCCTGAGGGTGTTCACGCGCTGCTCGTAAGCCTCGTCAATTTTCCCGCCACGCTCTTTGTAACGCCAATGGGCTGCGATACCAAACTCGGCGTTCTGATCCATCTCTTTAGTTCGAATTTGGACTTCCAACGGCTTTCCGTCGTCGTAAACGACGGCGGTATGTAGAGATTGGTAATTATTATCCTTTGGGGCGGCGATGTAATCGTCGAATTCGTGTGGAATAGGGCGCCAGGTAGTGTGAATAATGCCAAGTGCCGCGTAGCAGTCTTGTTTCGATGGAACAATCAATCTGACCCCGCGCAAATCCATGAGCATGTCGAAGGCGCGGGCCTTTTCCTGCATCTTTTTATAAATGGAATAGATGTGTTTGGGGCGACCGGTTATATCCGCCTCGATGCCGGCTTGGTCAAGAATTTCCTTCAGCCGGGCGATAATTTCCTGGACCTGGTTTTCACGATCCGCCCTGCGAGAAGATATTAGCGCGGCAATTTCGGAGTACTTTTCGGGGTTGACATACTGGAACGCTCGATCTTCAAGCTCCCATTTCATCTGCCAAATGCCCAAGCGGTTGGCGAGCGGGGCAAAGATATCGAGTGTTTCCTGGGCAATTCGTTTCTGTTTGGACTCGGACAAAACATAGAGGGTGCGCATGTTGTGTAACCGGTCGGCGAGTTTGACCAAAACCACCCGGATATCTTCGCCCATCGCCAGAAAAGTTTTTCGCAGAGTTTCTTGTGCCAGTTGGCGTTTCCGGCTGGCGTCAGAAATAGGGATCAAGGGGATTACGCCAGAACCATTCTCGTCATCATCTGCCAGGTGGTGGTCCCCGCGCTGGACACGGGGGAGTTGGGTGAGCTTGGTGACGCCATCAACCAGGCGGGCGATATCTTCGCCAAATTCTCGGCGGATATCTTCTAGCGTAACATCGGTGTCTTCGACTGTGTCGTGGAGAAGACCTGATGCAACCAGTGCGGGGGGGACATTTAACTCGGCCAAAATAATACCCACCGATACACAGTGGGTGATGAATGATTCCCCGGATACGCGTTTCTGACCGGAATGCGCTTTAAGGGCAAATTGATAGGCGCGTTGGATCAGTTCGCGATCTACTGCGTTATAGGTATCCGGCAAGGTTTCCATCAATTTATCGATCGTCATATTCGATCTGTTCCGCCCAGCGTTAATTTCAATAACCTTGGCATTAAGTATGAGTAAATATACCCGCAAACGAATTCTAATGCCAAGTGAATCAGGTGGAACGGATTATACCAAGGACGGGATTTCTGCCACCAAATTGAGACCTTCAGCCGGTTTATTTAAGTTTTTCTTGCCCTGTAAACGCGCGGTAGGGCGAGAACGTATCTAGGATTAGATTGTCTTCCTCTGAGAGTGTTCCCGTGGCTACACGGCTAAGAAACTCACCCAGACCTGGGCCAAGCATATAACCCTGTCCGCACATGCCGACGGCAAGCAATAAACCTCGAACCTCTTTACTCCAGCCGACAATTGGGGAGCCGTCTGGCGTCATGGGATACAAGCCTCGCCAGGTACGGCGCACCCGCAGGTTTCGCAGTCTGGGCATCAAGTCAACCATGCGCTTGGCGATGAGCGGTAGAAACTCGCTGGTTTCACGGGTGTCGTACCCCCAGATATTTGGACTGGGGGTGATGCAGAACATAATTTGCCCGGTAAGGTGCTGGTAAAAGTAGTAGTTTGTTGATCCTGGCGCGGGCCGGATGTCGACCACCATCGGGTGGAAGAAGCGTTCTACGGGCTCGGATATCGCCGATTCGTGAGAGTCGGGTTTAACGGGGATGTTCATTCCCGCAAGCTGTCCAACCTGGCTGGCGTACGCCCCGGCAGCATTGATCACAACGTCGGCCGCATAAGTGGCTTGTGCCGTTTGAACCGCAGCTATTCGCCCGCTTTTGATGACAATATGGGTAACGGGTTCGTTAAAGTGGAAAGTTGCTCCGTGATGCACCGCTTGCTTGAAAAAAGCGTGAGCTGTTAGGAGTGGAGACGCATTTCCATCCTCTGGCGAGTAAGTACCACCCAAAAGATTGGCGGGATTCAACCCAGGCACAATTTCTCGCATATCATCCGGAGACAGCCAGTCGATATTCAAGCCTAATGATTTCTGGATCACGAGAAGGTCTTTCAGGATTTTTTCTTCTCGTTCCCGATACGCTACAAACGTGTAGCCGCCTTTATGCCATTCGAGATCATCGCCGTAGCGCTCTTTCCAGGTGGAAAATATATCAATACTGCGCAGGCATAAACGGATTTTCGCAGGGTCAGAATGGGTGGCGCGAATCCCGCCTATCGCATGTTTATTTGAGCCCTGTCCCGCAGATGCGGCCGCGTCCAGGACGAGGACTTTCTGACCTGCCTGAGCCAGGTAAAAGGCCGTTGGGGTACCGATGGAACCCGCCCCAATAATGATCACATCATAGTGGGGGATGGTGGTTTTAGTCATGGTCAACCTTCTGTTCCGCGTTCGTTGATCCGGCAAACACACCCAAGGGAACTTCTATGAATAAAGGCCGTCGGGTTCCGATGGTTACTTGGTCTAGTGTGATGCCTTCCTCTCGGAATAAACGTAAGATGAGCGGCTGGCAGGTTTTTGACCCACAGGCTCCCATACCGGCGCGGCTGATGGCTTTTATCTCGTTCAGGTCATGATACCCCTGCCGGATGAGCGCCCGAATTTCACCTGCGGCGACTCGCTCGCAGCGGCACACGATGGTGTCATCCGCCACATGCGCGACGAAGTGTTCCAGAGGCGCCGTTACATCTGGCGATTGAACGCGGACGCCGGCGATCTTTTGGGCGATTGACGCAGGAGCCTGAGTTTGAATTACGAGGGTGCGATCTCCGCTGCGCATCGCCAAGATGTTGCTAATGGGCGCCCGCCCCAACTCAAGCCCTTCTGTAGTCAGGACAGTGACCAGATCACCGACTTGAACGCTGTCTTGTCCCAGTTCGAAGGGTATGGAGACGGTCGGGAATTCCTGGTTATTCCGATAATCGACCAGGGTGATAGCGAGTCCTGGACATCCGAGAAGGCATTTCCGGCAGCCGCTACAGCTTTGGATGTCGCCGAGAAATTCTGGGATCCCACGAATATCATGCTCATCGATGTGCAATAAATGCTTGGGGCATAGAGTGGAGCAGGGGTCACAGGGAATTTCTTGTGTGCAGTGAAGAACAGGAATTACGCCTTTTCCTGTGGGGCGAACGGTTTCTGCAATTCTTCTTCCGGGACGCGATTTCAGAATTTCGCCGGTAAGTCGCCACTCCTCTGGTACGGATGGAACCGGGTAACCCAGGTCGTGGGCTATTTCGCGGCCTTTGATCTTTCCAGAAAAGATGGCCGCAGATGCCTCGGCAATTTCTTCGGCATCTCCCGCGGAATAGACTTGCATGCCAAAACTTTTTGCTTTGTGGTAAAACTCGTCAACAGGGTCGAGCCCAACCGCTATGAGAACACTGTCGCAGGCGAAGGATTGTTCGGTGCCAGGGATGGGTTGGAATTTATGATCTACCTGGGCGATGGAGACAGATTCTACTCCTTCTACACCGTTGGCGGAAAGGATGGTGTGGGATGTCAGGATCGGGACGCCCAGTCGAGCAAGTTTATCTCGGTGCACTTTATACCCGCCCACCTCTGGCAGAGCCTCTACCAGACCAACGACCTCGATTCCAGCCTGGAGGGCATGGTAACCAGCGATGAGGCCCACATTTCCGCCACCAACGATGAATAAACGCTGGGCTGGTTTGACCATGTCACGGTTAACCATGGTCTGAAAAGCTCCGGCTCCGTATACGCCGGGTAAGGTATTTCCAGGAAACGAAAGAAATTTTTCGCGGGCACCGGTTGCAACCAATAAAGCTTCTGGATGAACGAGGAAGTACTCATTTGATCTCAAGATGCCGACTTTTCTATCGCTGAATACGGCAAGGGCGCTCGATTCGAGCCAAACATGAACGGATGGATACTCTTTTACATCGGATGCCAACCGTGTGGCGATATCAATTCCCCGTGTTCCCGCATAGACCGCATCCGTAGAGCCGAAAAAGCGATGGGTTTGTAGGACCAGCTTCCCGCCAAGGTGATGCTTGTCGTCGATCAGTATGACCTGAACTCCGGAGCGACCAAGTTCGATGGCGGCTGATAATCCTGCCGGGCCACCGCCAAGTATCAAAACCGGAATGTTGATGTGTTGAATCTCGGCTAAAGAGCAGGGCTCATCGGTTTGAGGCAGCGCGGGTAAGCTATCCAGTGGAAAGATACGATGGCCTGGCCTTACCAGCTCCATACAGGCTTTGACCGGGCGGCCATTGTCCAATACCATACATTGCGAGCACTGTCCGTTTGCGCAGAACAATCCTTGTGGGGAATGGTCTTTGGGGTGATGTCCAAAGATCCGAATCCCATTCGCAAACAAAGCCGACGCAATGGTTTCTCCCTGCCTGGCTTGTAGAGGATGGTCGTCCCAGAAAAAATCTACTTCGTCGATGGGTAATACAGGCAGGATTGGGTGCTGACGAATGCGGAAATCATTCATGATAGACCACCTCCTCCAGCATTGTAACGCAATGGTAGTGGAGGGTTCTACTGTTATTTGGACGATTTATGGCTTTAAAGTGTCATAACGAATCATGCTTTATGTCGTAGGTAGGCTTCGATGAAGCCGTCCAATTCGCCGTCCAGAACTGCTTGTGTATTACCGACCTCATGGTCTGTGCGATGATCTTTGACCAATTGATAAGGGTGGAGCACATAAGATCGGATTTGGCTGCCCCATTCTGCTTTCACATAATCGCCACGTAATTCTGCGAGATGTTGGTCTTGTTGCTGCTGTTGGAGTTCGGCGAGACGTCCACGGAGAACACGCATGGCATTTTCGCGGTTTTGCATTTGCGATCGTTCGTTTTGGCACGAAACCACAAGGCCTGTGGGCAAGTGAGTCAATCGGACGGCGGTTGCATTTTTCTGGACATTCTGGCCCCCAGCCGAGGAGGAGCGATAAATATCAATTCGCAAATCTTCCGGGTTGATTTGAATTCCCAATTCATCGTCTTCGATAGCAGGCAAGACTTCTACCTGGGCAAAGGATGTGTGGCGGCGATGGGCGGCATCAAACGGCGAGAGGCGAACAAGGCGATGAACACCCTTCTCTGCACGCAGGTAGCCGAAAGCCAGGGGACCCTCAACGGCAATGGTGACACTCTTGATGCCGGCCTCTTCGCCTTCGGTGATATCCAGGATTTCTGTCGAATACCCGCGCCGTTCGCAAAACCGCAAATACATTCGCTGCAGCATGGCAGCCCAATCTTGCGAATCTGTGCCGCCGGCGCCGGCGTTGATCGATAGCAAGGCATTGCCCCGGTCGTATTTTCCCGATAATAGAACAGTTAACTCGCGCTGGGAGAGCTCCTCTTCCAACGTTGCGGCTTCTTTTTCTAGTTCTTCGCGAAGGCTTTCGTCTTCCAATTGGGCAAGCTCGAGGGAGTCGTCGATGCGTTGGAAGAATTTTCTCCAGCCCTCGACCTCATCGCGTAATGCAGACAGTCTTTTCATCAAGCGTTGCGCAGAGACGGGATCATCCCATAAGTCGGGCGCTTCGGCCTGCGCTTGTAAAGTGGTTAATTCCGCGTCTTTGGTAGCAAAGTCAAAGATGCTCCTGAAGGTTGTGGTGTTTTTCCTGGCAAAGGGTTAAGCGCTCGATCAAGTCTTGCATGAATATCCTCTCTATTTTTTTTCGATAATTCCATCGACGAAAGCTTGGGGATCGAAAACACGCAGGTCTTCTGGTTTTTCGCCCAGACCGGCATAAAGAATTGGCAAACCTAATTCACGTTGAATGGCGAAAAGCATTCCACCGCGAGCAGACGAATCGAGTTTTGTGATAATAATACCGGTGACCTTGACAGCTTCTTTGAACGCGCGGGCTTGATGGAGGGCGTTCTGTCCGGTGGTCGCATCCAGAACCAGCCAAACTGCATGAGGTGCGCCGGGAAGTGCTTTAATAGTAACTCGATACACTTTTTTGAGCTCTTCCATCAGGTTGAAGCGGGTGTGCAAACGTCCTGCGGTGTCTATGAAGACGAGGTCGATCTTTCGAGAGATGGCAGCTTGCACCGCATCGTAGGCGACCGCGCCGGGGTCTCCGCCGGGCGCACCGGCAATGACGGGCAAATTCAGTCGCTCTCCCCATACTTGCAATTGGTCGATCGCTGCCGCTCTAAAAGTGTCGGCGGCGGCAAGTAAGACAGTTTTTCGCTTGTCGGCAAATTGCTTGCCTAGTTTCGCTGCGGTTGTGGTTTTCCCTGAGCCATTTACACCAACCAGCAATATGATGGCGGGCTGCACTCCGGAAAAATCGACCGGGGGAGCTGGATCCAGGCGATTGACTAATTCATCCCGGAGCGCGTTCTGCAATTCATCAGAGCGGGTGAGGCCTTTTTGAGCCACCTGCTTTTTTAGGCTGGCAATCACACCTTCGGTGGTTTCGATGCCAAGATCAGCCTGGACAAGGATGGACTCGAGTTCATCCCAGGTTTCATCATTGATCTCTGTAGCTCCGAACAAAGTCGCGATCCGACCAAAGGCAACTTTGCGGGTGCGCTCGAGACCTTCTTTCCATTTGTTAAAAAATTCTGCCATAGTTTGCGATTATATCATGTCGTGTTGGGTTGCCAACTGACCACAGCCGGCTTGAATATCAATACCGCGACGAATGCGGATGGTAGCTGGGATGCCGTTCTGCTCAAGGATGGCACAGAAAGCTTTTGCGCGATCCTGAGTGGTGGCTCGGCCAGAGAACTTCGTGGTTGGGTTGAGCGGTATCACGTTGACGTGACAGATCAATCCTTTGAGAAGAGCGGCCAGCTTAAGGGCCTGTTCGGGGGTATCGTTGGAGCCATAAATCAGGGCCCACTCAAAAGTAATTCTCCGACCAGTTTTTTCCACGTAATCGCGGCAGGCTTGAATGAGGTCCGCGATTGGATATTTCCGGTTGATGGGCAGCAGGGCTGAGCGTGTTTCATCATCCGCTGCGTGCAAGCTGATGGCGAGATTCACTTGACGTTCTTCGGAGGCGAAGCGCTCGATCATCGGAATGAGCCCGACTGTTGAGATCGTAAAACGGCGAGCGCCCAGGTTCATGCCTTCGGGGTGATTGAGCCTGTCGATGGCATCCAGGGTGGCATCATAGTTGTGAAACGGTTCACCCATGCCCATGACGACAATATTGGTGACCGCTTCGCCTTGGGCTTGAAGCGTACGGGCGTAGTGGAGTACCTGTTCGACAATCTCGCCGCTGGATAGGTGGCGTTTGAAGCCCATTTGACCGGTAGCACAAAAGACGCAGCCCATAGCACAGCCGGCTTGAGTCGAAATACACAAGGTCCGGCGGGACTCGTAACGCATGAGGACTGCCTCAATTGCTTTTTGGTCGGGGAGGGTGAAAAGAGTTTTGACAGTTTCTCTGTCTGATGAGTGAGCTACCTGACTGGGGGTGAGGTGCGAGAAGCTGAATTCCTGCGCTAGTTTTGACCGCAGGTTGGCAGGAAGGTTGCTGAATTGCTCGGGGGTGTCCCATAATTGCCGGTACAGACCTTGCCAGATTTGCTTGGTTCTGAAGGCAGGTTCCTTCCAGGCAACAACAACCTCACGGAGGGCTTCAAAATCTAAATCATAGATCAGTCGAGAGGAGTCTGGCATAAGCTTCACCGCGGGGCTATTTCATCAAACCTAGCAAATCGACTAAATTATCAAGAATGAGGTCGGGTTGAGGACTCCAGGCTTGCACTTCAGCGAGGGTGGACACACCGCTCAAGACGACGGCTGTACGGCAGCCGGCTCGTTGTCCTCCTTGGATATCGGTATCCATGCGATCGCCAACCGCCAGCACGGCGTCTGGCGTCAAATTCAGCCGGCGGAGGGCTACATCAAACATATAACGTTCAGGTTTTCCCATGATCGTGGGGGAGATTCCAGAGGCTGCTTCGATGAAAGCAAGCACAGAGCCAGAGCCCGGAGTCAAGCCCGAAGGGGTTGGAAATGTCCGATCTGGATTGGTGCCGATGAACGGAGCGCCATCGCGGATTAAACGAGAGGCCATGTTGAGCTTCGGATACGTGATTTGCCGGTCTAGTCCGGCGACCACCGCCAGGACATTTTCTTCTGCGATGAAAAAACCCTCGGCTGCCAGCGAATCGACCAGGCCGCTTTCGCCCACGACAAACACCGGACCGCCTTGCGGATATAAGTGCTTCAGATAGTCTGCCGCCGCCATGGATGAATTGACTATTTGCTCAGGGCGTATCTTGGCGCCAAAGTGCGCCAGCTTTTCTATGTATTGATCGACGGTTTTTGTGGAGTTATTGGTTGCCAGAACCACCGAAAGACCGATCGCTTCGGATTGGGAAAAGAAACCAGGAATGTCAAGGAGGGGCGCCTGATCGCGCCACAAAACCCCATCCATGTCGAGGATGAGCCCTTTGATATTTGCTAAGAAATCGGGTTGCATTAGACAGCAATCTCCTTTAGCAAACCAAGCCGGATGGCTGATGCAATCCGGCTTGGCGTTGTTTTGTGTTGTTTGCCTATTTCTTGGGCGGTTCGAGAACTTTATCGACCAACCCGTACTCTACAGCCTGATAGGCATCCATGTAAAAGTCGCGCTCGGTGTCCCGCTCAATCACCTCCAGGGTCTGGTCGGTTGCTTCAGACAGGATGGCGTTTAGCCGAGATTTTAGCCGCAGGATTTCGCGGGCCTGGATTTCGATATCCGAGGCCTGGCCTTGTGCTCCGCCCAACGGCTGGTGCATGTGGATGGTTGCATGGGGTAAAGCGTAGCGATTGCCTTTCGCTCCCGCGGCCAGTAAAACGGTACCAAATGAAGCGGTGACCCCGACGGCAACTGTGCTGATCCGGTTCGGAATCATTTTCATAGTGTCGTAGATGGCCAACCCGGCATAGATGATGCCGCCGGGGGAGTTGATATACATTTGGATATCTTTTTCGGGATCTTCGCGGCTCAAGAAAAGAAGCTGCGCAACGATCAAGTTGGCAATCTGGTCATCGATGGGCGTACCGACAAAGACAATACGCTCTTTGAGAAGAAGCGAGAAGATATCATAAGCTCGCTCACCTCTGGCCGAGGATTCGATTACCATCGGAATGACGGATTTGAAATCTGGAATGGTCATTTTTCCCTCTATTCAGCGGGATTCGTCGTTTCCTCGGTCGAGGGTGACACGGGCTCGACTTCGGCTGCCTGCTCAGTGACGGGCTGTTCAGTTTCGTCGACCTTATCAGCTTCGCCGGTAGCGATGGCGCGCAGGCGGTTGATCAGGCGCTGGTTGAAGATTTCGTTGATAGTGCTGCGAGCAAGTGTGTCGGTCAATTGCTTGTTGGTCAGTTTGCCGCGGCCTAATCCTTGAAGGTTCTGGTTGCTCTTCGCCTGGGCAGACGCCATGTTGTACACCATCTGAACTTCTTCAGGTTTAATCTGGATTTCCTCGCGATAGGCGAATTCTTCAAGGACGAGTTGCCGGATCACACTGCGTTCAGCAACTGGCTTGACTTCTTGCTCGACAAGCTGTTCGCGAGTCATGTCGCGTGTTTTGAGGTAAAGCATCAGATCCAGATTGTCGCGAGCCAAATCTTCCTCGAAATGCTCAAGCATGTGATCGATTTCGCCTTGGAGCAGAGTCGGGGGATACTTAACCGCAGCGCCACTCACCAAAGAGGCGATTAGGTCATCGAAGTATTTGCGATTGTAGGTCTGGGTTTCGTTTTCCTGCAACGATGTGCGAATTTCATTGCGTAGCGCATCGATTGTGGCATATTCACCCAGGGATTGGGCAAATTCGTCGTTCAGTTCGGGCAAGGTGAGAGATTTCACACTTTCAATTTCAAGGGTGAATTCAGCTTCTTTCCCATTTAGATCGTCAATCACATCAGATTCGACGGGGAAGGTGTAATTGACCACCTTCTTTTCACCGGCAGAGACACCTACCAGCGCCTGGGCAAAGCCAGGGAAAGGCCATTCATTACCATTGGGATCTGTGTGTTCGGAGGCATCACCGGCGATCATCTGCTGGCTGGTTTCTTCAACCAGGGACGCTTCCTGGCCTTCATCGGGTTTTGTGAGGTGACCAGAGAATTTCACGGCAACCATGTCGCCCGTTTCGGAGGCTCGCTCAACAGGCTCAGCCGTTGCGGAACGGCGTTGTAGACGGAGAATAACCTCTTCAACCTTTGCGTCATCAATCTCGGGCGCGATATAATCGGCTCGGATTGCGCGGTAATCACCCAAGTCGACCTCGGGGGCAAGGGGAATGATGAAGGAGAACCGGGGCGGCTCAATGCTGAGAACTTCTTCCAAAGAACCAGGGCCGGCGGGTGAGATTTGAGTCTCTTTGATGACCTGGGGATAGACATCGTCAACCATCAAGTTGATGGCTTGTTCGATGATCGCTTCATCGCCATACATCCGGCGAATGACTTCGTACGGGGCTTTACCAGGGCGGAAACCGGGAATGCGGGCTTCCTGGGAGATTTTGCGCGCCGCTTGGCGACGGAAACGCTCCAGGGTTTCGTTGTCCAGTTCGGCGATCACTTTTTTCTGATGATCTTCGCGATCAAACGTTTCGATTTTCAAGGCAGCCTCTTCCTGTTGATGTATTTTGCAGACATGGGGAAGACGGGACTTGAACCCGTACGCCTTTCGGCACATGATCCTAAGTCATGCCTGTCTGCCAGTTCCAGCACTTCCCCTGGCGAGGAAAAATTATACCATATATGGTAAAGCGAAAGAAAAGCGTGTTCAAGGGT
>CAZMMI010000002.1:0-59244 GCA_964567255.1 uncultured Anaerolinea sp. | reverse complement strand
GATAGGAGCCAGTATTCTATTCCGTTTATGCTTTCGATAAGTATTATTATCGAAATCATAATAAAAACAACGAAATAGCCCCCTAAAGGGATGCTGATACATCAAATATCGAATAATGATACGGTAAATAGTTCAAACGACAACAAGCAAATACTTTTTCCAAGAACGAAATCCCCCTTTCGGACAAGAGCAACCTCTACATCGTCTTTGAAGAAATATCTACCAACATCGCCAGTCTCATATCTTTCTACGAGCCACTTTGACAGCGCCATTGCTCCGCTTATTTGGAATTCCCCTATTCACGTATTTCGAGTATCATAGCCTCCAGGTTCTATGTCTCAGGATGAAATGTACAACGCCAACAAATAGCGATAATTAAGATATAGTTTATTGGTTATATTTCGGTTATTCAGTTTATCGAAATACCTCTGGAGAACAAGACCACGATGAAAACTTCGCCCAAAGATCTTATTAACAAAGCCTGGCTGATAGCAAAGCGACGCATTGGTGAACAGGGTTTATGGGTAACCCTATTATGGTTGTATGGCCGCGGGCTTCCTGCACTAACTGGTATTCCCCTACTCCAATTTAGCAGGGTTACGGATCATTTATTTGTGGGACCTCAGTATCGAGAAAAGGGTTTGAGACACCTCGAAAAAGAAGGCATTCATTCTGTCGTCAACTTACGCATCGAAAAGGACGACGCGGCCTTGGGATTGGCGCCAAAAAACTACTGTTACCTACCCACAATTGACGATGACGCCCCTTCTCTTGAAAATTTGCATAAAGGTATCGCTTTTATTACACGTCAAATTGCGGCGGGCGAAAAAGTATACATACATTGCGGAGCCGGTGTGGGACGAGCGCCAACCATGGCGGCTGCATACCTCATCTCAACAGGTATCTCACTGGATGAAGCCCTCTCAAAAATCAAGAAGGTACGCCCGTTTATTTACATCATGCCCGTGCAAATGAAACAACTCCGCCATCTCGAATCTATTTTTGCTGCCCAGCAGAACTCGCCCGACTCAATCTAGGCAGATATTTGACCCCAGATCAGGTATCCACGTTCGGGCGCAAACAAGAACGCCAGCAAAAAGAACGCGGTGACCGTCAGGACGATAGCGGCGCCAGAGGCTATGTTCGCATAATAGCTGATATACAAACCCACCAGACTTGCCAAAGCGCCAACCAACGCCGCGATAATCATCATGGTTGAAAGGCGACGCGTGAGCAGATATGCTGTTGCTGCCGGCGTAACCAACATTGCTGCTACCAGCCCAACCCCAACGGTCTGAATAGACACAACGATGGTGAGCGCAATTAAAACGAGCATCAGATTGCGCAATAAAGTGACTGGCATTCTCAATGTCGCTGCCAGAATGGGGTCGAATGAGACAACCATAAATGGGCGAAAAAAGGCAAAAACACAGAGGAGTACGAGCAAACCAATTCCCGCAGTCATCGCCAGGTCGAAAGAGCCCACTCCAAGGATGTTGCCAAACAATATATGGGTCAAGTCTACCGGGGAGGAGCGGACGGAACTGATCAAGGCTACACCTGCGGCTAAAGCAGCCGAAAATAAAATGCCGATGGCGGTATCTTCTTTTATCGTCCCTCTCTTTGAAAACACGCCCACGCCCAGAGCCACAAAAACCGCCGCAACCAAGGCGCCGATGGTCAGATTAATCCCGACAATATACGCCACGGCGATCCCAGGCAAAATGGAATGCGCAATAGCGTCGCCTAGAAATGCCATCGATCGCAACACAACGTAACACCCGATGACAGCGCACAGCACCCCCACCATCAGAGCAGCCGCTAACCCGCGCTGCATGAAAGCATAACTAAGAGGCGTTGTAATCCATTCAAGCAGCATAATATCCCCTAGTGAACATGTTCTTCTCCAGGACAGCATTGATCAATCACAATGGAGCCATTCAGGTCTAGCACCTGGCCACCGAAACCGGCTCGCACATTTTCTTGGGTGAACACCTCAGAGCCAACGCCAAATGCGACCAGCCTCCTGTTAAGCAGGAGTACTTTGTCAAAACGCTGCGCAGCCATACTCAGGTCGTGTGTAGATACCATTACCGTAACGTGCCGGGTCTTCAGATCATCCAGCAAATTCAACACGACTTCCCTTGTCGGAGCATCTATGCCATTGAAAGGCTCATCCATCAATAAAATGTGGGGGTCTTGTGCCAGAGCCCTTGCCAGAAAAACACGCTGCTGCTGGCCACCCGACAAATCGCCAATTGAGCGCTTTCCCAAATCTGTCAAACCCATTCGTGCGAGAGCTTCATCGACAATCGCCTGGTCATTTCGGCTGGGAGGCTTCAACCAACCCTGACGTCCAGCCCGGCCCATCATGACCACGTCCCGCACACTGACTGGAAAGCCCCAATCCACCTCTCCTCGCTGCGGCACATAGGCAACGCAATCCAGATGATGTCCAAGTGGCAATCCGTGAATGAAAACCTGCCCTTTTGAAATTGGCAGCAATCCAACCAGAGCCTTGAATAATGTGGATTTACCGGCTCCATTGGGCCCCACAACCGCAATGCGCTCACCATGAGGAACTTGAAACGTCAGGTTCTCAAGGGCCGAAATATTTCCATAGCTGATGTTTACCGCTTGAATATCCAGGCGAGCTGGGTTCTGCTCCGCAAGGCGATCAACCTTAATCTGTCCCACTAGTCCTCCGAAACGATTGTGCGCCCTCACTCTTACATGTCGGGCACAATCCAAAAAGTTGAAGCCAGTGATCTTGGATTTCATATCCGCTGCTGTCGGAAACACCCATAAACAAAGCGCCAAGATCGTCGCCCCTGAAAAACACCGAATGACCGCAATTCACGCACAAGAGGATGTGTTGATGGCCAATTCCAGAACGCAGATACCGATGACATCCGTCAGGATGATGGACACGTTGTATCAAACCCAGCTCTTCCAGTTTTTCCAGTGTACGATATACCGTCACCAGCCCCATCCCAATGTGCTCCCCCCTGCCGATATCATACACATCTTGCGGGCCAAGCGCTCGCTCGCTCTTTGCCATGATTTCGATGATCACCCTGCGGGGCCCAGTCAGGCGGTATCCACTCTCCTGAATAAGACCACTCCACAGGTCAACCAATGTGTCCGCTTCCATAACCCTCTCTTATTGAAATGCTTTTTCAATTATATCCCCGGTAATCCGTCTGTCAAGATCGCAGCTCTGCTCTCCTTTGAATCATTTCGGCAACGATACTAACCGCGATTTCTTCGGGGGTTTCGGCAGAGATGGGTATCCCTATCGGAGCGTTCACTCTGGCAAAAGCTTCCTTCCCCCACCCCATCTTCCCGAGATCTTCAAATATCAATGAGCATTTTCGCTTACTACCAATCATGCCGATATACGCGGCAGGAGTTCTTAGCGCCGCATCCAAAACAACTTTATCCTGTAAATGACCGCGAGTCACGATCACAACGTAACTGTGTTCATCGATCAACAGGTTGGAAAAAGCCGCCTGAATGGGCACCGGCGTCAAAATCTCGTCGGCGAGAGGAAATCGATCGGAATTTGCATACTCCTCCCGGTCGTCCAGTACCACGGTGTAAAAATCGGTCAATTGAGTCAGACGTGCCAGCGCCTGTGATACATGACCAGCGCCAAAAATAAACGCACTCCCCAAACGGCTCACCGCTTCCCGAATATTGTTTATCGCGGCGCAATCCTTGGCATTGCCTGGATCGACCCATTCGATCAATACCTCAACTTGTCCACCGCAGATCATATTGGACTCGGAAGCATCTTTTCCGCTTAACTCCAGTTTTCTCTGTATAGAGGTCTTGGTTTGCCACACCAAAGCCCCATCTTCGCGCACCATCGCTTCTAACAACCCTCCCCCTATTGTCCCAGCGATGCTGCCGTCGGATCGAATGAGCATATGAGCGCCACTGCTCCGCGGGGTGGATCCGCTGTGTTCTACGATAGAAGCCAAAACAAAATCACAATTCTTTGCCAACAAATCATCGATTTCTCTTAATAGCTTTCGCATCCGTTCCTCCTGTTTGCATAATCAGGATTATACTTTCGACTATCAAAAGCGCCATCGCCCAATCTCCCCGCAAGTTGACAGTATCGGGTAAAATTGGGCGAGAAATCAGGAGATATCGCCATCAATATGAGCAATGAAAAAGTGATGGATTTGTGGAGTCATGTCAATGAGCTGCGAAGCCGGCTTTTGAAAGCCGTTATCTCGTTGATCGTTACCACATTAGGCAGCTTTATGATCGCCCAATATACCATCGAGCTCCTCGCTCAGCCCATCGGAGGATTGGACAAGTTAATTTCCATTGAGGTCACCGAGAGCGTGGGTGTCTTTATGCGAGTATCCCTTCTCACAGGTTTCATATTCGCCCTCCCCTTCATCTTGTTCCAGATTATTTCCTTTATCTCTCCTGGGCTTTACTCGAACGAAAAAAAGATGTTGTTCATTTTCATCCCCATCGCAACTCTTTTATTCGTTGGCGGAGTGGCTTTTGCATTTTACATCATGCTTCCAACAGCGCTCCAGTTTCTCATTACTGGCATTTTCCCGATCGAGACACAACCTAGACTGTCTAACTACATCAACTTTGTCACCAACTTGTTATTCTGGATCGGTGTGAGCTTCGAGATCCCGCTGGTTGTGTTTGCCCTGGCAAAATTCCGCATTCTCAGCCCCAAGATGCTGATCTCACAATGGCGCATTGCCATTGTGGTAATCGCAATTGTTGCTGCGGTTGTGACGCCCACCCCCGACCCCGTGAATATGGGCATATTGATGCTCCCACTTTTCGCAATCTACCTGCTCAGTATTGTATTTGCAAAAATTGCATACAAAGAAAAACCAGAAGAGCCTGCCGAATAGCACATAAGCTAGAGGGACAAAAAAAAAGGGCCGGCGGCCCTTTTTTTGTCCCTCTAGCTTGAAGGTGTATTTTTATCCGGTTGACTGTCTATCGCGATTTCGACGCTTCCAACTTCTTTAACAGAATTATCTATTCCCGTCTTGATCTCTTTGTTGGCATCTTGCACAGCTTCATTAAGTTCGTCTGTTGTAGCCTGAGTAGCTTTGCGAATCTCCGCCATATCCTCTTCCAGCCCCGTATCGCGAACAATCTTGGTCGGAAGCTCTCTAATTTCCCGAGAGTATCCCATGATCTCGCCCCACATTGGAGAACGGATCACTTGCCTGATCCATTTGCCAATCTGCCTGGCTGTGTTCTGCATGCCAGTTGGCCCCAAAAGGATGAACATAACGACCAGTATCAGGATCAGTTCTAAAGGACCGATATTGAAAATCTTCATAGAAGGCGTAAGAATCCTTTTCTAGTCCGGTGCCAGGATGGATTCCAGAAAAATGGAATTTCCCTGGCACATTATACTTGATTTACGCCCTACTCGGGCGGCGAAATGCACGCCAGATAACGATCCCACCCAGCAGAATCAGTAAACCTGGCAGGAAAATCGATATATTGAGCAACGCGCCAGCTCCAGCTACAATCGCCAGATAGATACAAGCGATCGCAGGATATAAAAACCATTTTGTCTTGCCTGGAGATACCCAATAGACAATAAAAAATGTCAGGGCAAAACCAAGCATTAGAATAGCCGCGCTAAACTCATGCAATGCTGTCTCCAAAACAAGCGTGTGAACAGCCGCAGTCAGGAGAAAACCGACAGGGAAAATCAACCCCCAATAGGATCGATGCATGAAATAGGCGCCCAAAAAACTTACCCCGAGTAAGGCAAGCAGAACAGCGACCGATATGTACTGGTAGGCATTAGGAAATATATCGCTGATCACGATACCAAGCCCAATGAGGGTCAATCCCGGAATGATCGCCCACCAGTTCTCTCCACTTTTGAGATAGATACCTAAAAAGGCCAATCCGCTCAAACCAAAGAGAACCAGCCAGAGTACTCCCCCACCACTAATTGCCCAAGGAAGTTTTACGACATCCAGGTTGATCAACAGCGCCAAGACACCGACCCCTATCAAGAAAATACTGACCAGGATTCGAGCTATCATGCCACTCTTCATACGGTCCTCCTCATGTCTACTTGATCTCGATTGAGCCCACGCCGCATTCCAATTTTAGATCCAAGCGGTTTTCAGCAGCTCCATAATCGGGCGATCTATAAACATCGCCGTGGCGCGGAAATCTTACCGAATCGATATTTACAGTTGAAATGGCGCCTACAACATGAATTTGAGCCGCAACATTCTCAGGAATAGAGACAGTGATCGACGCCGCACCGGCCTTAATGAAAGCATTCGTATGACCGGCAGATGCCGGCATCCTAATCTGAGTATTGCTTGCGCCAGTATTGATCTGTAGATCCTGTACCAATACCTGTCGAAGATCAAGGTCGCTCGAATTTGCGCCATTATTGAACACCAGTGACATTGGAATATCCTGAGCGAGCAATAGTTCCCACCGCCTCTGGCGAATACTCCAAACCGGCACAATCCCCCAATCCATAGAGGGGGTTTTCAGGTTGACCTTGAGAGTCGAGTTTTCAACGCGAGAGGAATACTCAACCCCTTCCAGAAAATCACCCTCAACCAATACGTCCGCCGCCGCGCCACCTTTGACGATTAATTCGCCCGCTCCGTAATCAAGCTGAATAGAAGCTGATGAGGCATGTTCCTTGGGAATGGATACATGCCTGGGAGCGCCCGCATTGCGTATTCCACTCGCAGAAATAATCCAGCTAACCCCAAAGGCAATCAATAGCAGTGCAATAACAATTCCCCATGGACTGACGCCTTCTGGCAAAAAGCCCATCCTTTCCAGGATGAGAAAAAGTCCCAAACCGATCAAAGCAAAACCCCAAATGATTTTTTGCGCTTTCATGCCACATCCTCCCGGTAGAATATCCATTTTACCCTGATACCTCTTGAACAGTGATAAGCTTTCGCCCGGATTTTTTGATTGACTGTTATCGTCCATTGAATACAATTAAACAAACTCCTTTAATCGGTTTCTCCGGAATACCTGTGCGATATATTACAAAATGCCTTATCGCTCTCATTCTTTTGTGTTCTCTGAGTTATTCTCAGCCCTGTGAACACGTTAATGCAGCAATTTTATCCCTGAGCATCGGCCTTGAACGTGAAATCGCGCCGGATATGCTCGGTTTGACCAGTACCCAATTGTCTTATTTAGGCAGTTGGCCAAATTCACCTGCTCACAATTCTGTGCTTGAAAGCTCAGGCATCTCTTCCATCCGCTTCCCGGGAGAATATTACGGCAACTATTGGGATATGGATGCCGGGTGGATAGATCGCTCGTCAGACGTAACCGACCACCTACCGCTTTTTTTGGTGAATTTACAATCCGAATTTGGCCGAGAGTATGGGTTAGAGAATATTGTTTCATTAAGCGCTGCGGTAAATCCAAGTTTCTTGTGGCTGGCAAATATGCTTACCGACAACACCTACGTTACCCAGCGCACTCGGACAGAGCCTGCGCAGGACGCTCTGGAGAGTCGCGACGCCTTCCTGCAATCCCTGGCTTCCGCTCATTCACAAGGCGTGCCCATTCAATATATAGAATTGGGTCATGAAATTTATCAGGACGATCATCAACTCCCTCTGGTAATATTTCCAGATGTGCAGGCTTATAGCCTGGTAATATCCGACTGGCAGCAGGCGATCCATTCGGCATATCCAAATGCCCAAATCGCAGCCAGCGGATCGGACTTGCAGGACATAGACTCTCAGCGCGAGCAAGGGTGGAATGAAGGCCTCGCCGAATATCTGGCAGCATCTTCGGATATCAATGCCCTCGCCGTGCATGTCTATTCCTGCCCGCCCTGGAATCCTGTACCACCTGAACCAAGAACAGAATGGGGGTTAGCTGCCGAACAACAAGCAGCGTACGCGAACCTATCGGATCCAGTCCAGGTGGCAAGCCTTCTCCAGCAACCGTATCAGGATGTGGCGGACTTACTCGACCGGCGTCCCTTGAATGATGAGTTAAGGCACAATCTGCGCGAATTAGATTTTGAGATATGGGTTACTGAATTTAATCTATGGGATCAAGTTGGCACTACTCGTCATACCTGGGCTCATGGCCTGACCATAGCAAATTACCTAGATGCTTTTCTGAGAGAGTCACAGATCAGCCGGCTGTACTTAAACGGTAGCCATCATGCCATTTCAACTCCTTTTTTCTCGTTCTCTGGTGATCCACAGTATTTCATTGATTTAAATTTACAAGAGGTCAATGAAGCGGAGCTGAACGCCTCCCTTGAATCAGACACTCCAACTGCATCTGGTTTAGTGTACTCTTTGCTTGCCAAACAGATGCAAGGTCAGACAACCGCCACTCAGATCGTTGTTGCAGGGTCTGATCTTACTCCTGCGGGGACCTACCCCTGGGGCTGGGTTTTTACGGGCGGCGCGGTATCGAATGCCAGTGTTATTTTGACAAACCCTTCATCTGAGCAGTATGATATCCTTATAGACATACCTGGATATTCAACGGAGAGTAGTTCCTATGAACAACTCTTTGGAAATCCGCGCCAATTTGTCGCGGGGATTGATTTGTCCATTCCTTCAGACTACAGATTAACGTATCAAACAGGTGTCCTTAATGAACACGATTCTTTGACCCTTCCGCCCTACTCATTAACGGTATTTCAGGCACATCTTCGACCTGCCTGTTGGCTGCCAATCGTTCAAAGATAAGGAGCGTACGAAATGGGCGACTTCAATTCGGGTTTTGTAAGCGCAAATGCAATTTCCATCCATTATTACCGATCTTTAGCGTCGAATCGGTCAACCACCCTGGGGGACCCCATTCTAATGCTGCACGGGGTTACGGATAACGGGATGTGCTGGAAGCGTGTGGCCTTGGCATTACAAGACCGCTACGATATCATCATGATGGACGCCCGAGGACACGGTAAAACCGACAGTCCTAATGATGGATACGGGATCGAAGATCGCGCCGCTGACGTAGCGGGCTTAATCGATGGATTGGGATTAGAAAAGGTAGTATTGTTTGGGCATTCCATGGGCGCCGAAACTGCCACAGCTACCGCATCTGCCTATCCATCAAAAATCAGGGCATTAATCTTAGAAGATCCGCCTTGGCCTGGACGATTCTGGGGTTCAACACCTGAGGAGCGCGAAGAGCGTGCCGTGGCATGGGAACAAGAAATTATCCGCAGACGTTCTCTGAGCAAGGAACAAATCATCGCCGAAGGCAAGAGAGCGAATCCCAACTGGTCCGAAGTTGAGTGGAGTGCCTGGGCAGATTCAAAGCTTCAGCTCAGTGCCAACATAAGCAAAATCGCAACGGCGCCTCGGCGACGCTGGACTGATTACCTCGGGGCCACTCGCTGCCCCATTTTACTCCTAATGGGAGATCCAACCCTGGGTGGAATAGTAAATCAAAAAACTGCTGCCGAGGTTGAGCGTTGGTGGACGTCTGGAAAAATCGTTCAAATCCCCGGCGCGGGGCACAATATCCGCAGAGACCAATACGAAGCGTTTATGGATGCAGTCAACGATTTTCTTGCGAATGTGAATCTCTACTAGCCAAAGGAAATTTGCGCACACTTCCCGGAAAAGAAAGTTTCTTCTTCGAGATCGACATGGGAGCTTTGTGCCCAGAAGAGACTCAAACAATCACGAACCTGGTCAATATGATCGTGGCACATAGCCCAATCGTACTACCGGAGGATTTCCAGGCGCACACCGAGCATCTCGCATAGATTCTGCAGCTCAGGAATCACGCTTGCATAAGCCATGATCCAATGATTATTGGTTCCAATTCTTGCGAGTTCACCTAAAAAGCGGTCAATATGGCAATCGAGCCTAATTACGGAGTGGGGCAAACCCTTAACCACACTATCGCTTTCCAGGCACATTCCCGATGCAGCAATTGCCAGCCATCCATCTGTGGTTTTGCGCATCTGAAGCAAGGTAACCCTTCCTGGGTGAGCAACAAACTGTATCTGTGCACTGCTATTGGGTGAATAACCATCCCACTCCAGGTCACAATCTATACTCAAAGTCCCTGCCTGAGCTAACGAAATAGGCTGAGCGCCCGGATGTCCGCAGATTACAGTATTCCGTGCTTGATCCCAAACCCATAGGGACACAAAAAAAGGCGGCTCTTTACTGAGCTTTGCCAAAATGTAATTTGCTAATCCTGCAACCAGATCCTGGCTAGGCTGGAAGATGGTCTGGACGGCAGCCGATGATTCCAGGATCAAAGACGGTCGCGCGCGAACACCCGCATGGATCAGGCTGCCAGCATTTTCATCGATTCCCAATAGATCCAAGTGATTTTTTTCGGCAATCCGCCGCATTCCCATCGAGAACCGAGCTGATAATTCTACTGCCGTCTTCGATGCATTCCCAACATGTGCTTTGCATTGCAACTCGCCAATGTAAATATCGACTTCGCTAATAGCAATGGCTTCAGCTTCTTTTCGTAAATCTTCACTTGAAAATTGAATACAATCAGTTCCAAATCTGCTGAGACCATCCGCGCAGGCTTCGTCAAGCACCACGCCAAAACGCGCCTTTTTTAACTCGCGGACGACGCGGGCTGCCTCTCCTACCGAGACGAATTTCTCGCGGAGGGCTGGATCATCGGGCGATCCAAAGGTATAAAGGACAGGGCGTTTTTGGTCGTGCAACAACCCCAATGACTCAAACATAGCCGAAGCACCAATACTTCGACCTAATTCGAGGTATGAAAGTGGCCGGGGGATCCGACGCCAGGGGAGGTAACCCCAGGCTACAAGCGGATATTTACCACTTGCCTTCAACAAGGCTGGCCACATACTGCCCGCATCTTTTATTTGAAGAATTACAAATATTAAATCGGGATTGCATTCTACAAGCTCCCGAGAATATATCTCAATATCCGAATCGTCAACAATCTTCCACACCTTGCATAAATCAAAAATCTTCGTCAAAGAGTTGCCCAGCATCGTGATGTCATCTTCATACACTTTATGAAGGGTGGAAAAACCTGCCAGGAAATGATCCGGGGATTGACAAACAACCAGGCCGGCGGTCACTTTTTCTGAAGTCATCGCTTTTCCTCCAACGGAACATCACGGTCTGCGGGAGTTACGGTTTCTATCCTCAATAAAAAAACGATCGATCTCATCCAGGGGGACCCCTGACAATTTTTCTTTAATCATAGATGCATAAATTGTTTTATTGAGAAAATTCTCGAACCGCTCTGAAAAACCAGGGCTCGAAAAAGATAATCCTGCCTCGGGCTTGCTTCGATCCAGGACGAAATCCTCAGCCAACGCTCCGGTTACCTGTAGCCTGGCTTCGACCAGGGCGATCTGACCCTCCGGCGTTGACAGCCATTGAACAAAATCCTTTGCCTCTTGTGGATAATCTGAAGCCCCAGGAAGGATCAATCCGGTTGATCTGTGCATATAAGGATTAGGTCTCGTGCCGGCTTCTTGAGGAAGAACCACTCCAGAAATTACTGGGCGGCCGTCTACGCACAAATTCGGCGATATCTCACAATCAAAAAGTGGCCCCGACTCTGACAACCACAAAACCCCCATTCCGGCTCGGCCCTCTTGTAACATTCCCAAGATCTGATCAGATCGAAGCTCCTCTGGTACGATCAAACCTTGGCTGATCAGTAGCTCAAGGACATCCAACGCCTGGTTTCCAGATGGAGAATTGAAATTGGAGTTTTCCTTCACGAAGTCAACCTCTCCTCCAAACCCAGCAAACAGTTGTAAGAAGGTCACCCCCACCTCGTTCTGATCCAATGCAACTGCCAAGCCAAAACGCTCCGGTGGGTTAGACAAGGATTCTGCGGCGGCTACGATCTCTTCCCAGGTGGTAGGCGCAAAAGTTCCGAAATGTGGTTCGAGCAGGTCATTTCTAACCCACAAAATCGGAAAATCTTCAGAAAGTTGCAATCCATAAATCTCATCCTCATAGGAGAATTCGGAAACCCCGGAGGGCGGGATTATGCTTAAATTATCAAACGACCGGATAGACTGATAATCGGCCCATCGAGGCACCCAATCCGAACGGGCTATTGCCAGATCCCATTCAGATGATTGCGACAACAAATAACCCCATAACCGGTCGCGATAACTATCCTCAGAGACGCTCTCTATTCTGATGTCACTCGCGATTTCTCCTGGATATTGCCTGACAAGCTCCTCAACGATTTCAGCCTCCCTGCCTTTCCAAACTCCAATAACGAAAGTAGGTTGGTCAGCTTGCCTCACACAGGAAGAGCTACCTACTGTCAGCACGAAGAGGACGCATGTCAGAATAATTTTGCGGATCACATCCAATTGCATTCATTCCTCCAAGATCATTATACGTGAAGAACTTATTAGAGTGAAACCAAGTAGGCTATTCACGTATCACCATCACCGCAGTGGTTCCCCACACGCAGCCATTAGATCGGCATCAAACGATCCTTGTCTCTGATATAATGCCTCCGAGGAGAAAAGGCGTAACCACCATGGACATATCCACCATCCCCGCAGGCTGGGTTCTCGCCGGAGCATTAATCGTCCTGCTAATTGCTCTGATTTACCAGCAAATTAAGGATATTTTCCGGAAGAAAAAACCCAAGAAGTAAACCTTCAACAAGGCCTTCAAAAAAGACAAGAACCAAACCCGGTTCTTGTCTTTTTTGATACTACTCTTCCATCAACTCTTTGTCCCGCTTCGCTTGTTTACCGCGCTCTTCGGTGTCGAGAATTCGCTTCCGAATTCGGAAGGCTATCGGCGTTACTTCCAGCAGCTCATCGTCTGCCAGATATTCAATTGCCTCATCCAAACTCATATCCCGCGGGGTCGTCAGGCGAACTTCTATATCCTTATTGGATGAACGCATATTGGTCAGATGTTTTTTCTTGCAAACATTTACGATTACATCCAATCCGCGCTGCGTTTCGCCGATCACCATGCCTTCATAGACGTCCACGCCTGGGCCTAGGAACAGCGCTCCCCGCTCTTCGGCGTTTTTTAGGCCATAGTTGCTGGTCGTTCCGGCTTCCCATGCCACAATCGAGTTTGTCACTCGTGAGACAATCGTGCCAGCCAGTGGTCCATACCCATGGAACAACGTATTCATAACACCCATTCCTCGGGTCGCGGTGAGGAATTGGTACCTGAAGCCTAAGAGGCCTCGGGTCGGGATGTGATAGGTCAAATGCACGGTCGTATCGGGGTTGTTTGACATATCCAGCATCTTACCGCGCCGTTGACCAAGCATTTCCACGACGGGGCCAACTGTTTCCGCCGATGTGTCAATGTGCAATTCCTCATAGGGTTCGAGCAGTTCGCCATTTTCACCGCGGCGGAAGATGGCTTCGGGTCGAGAAACCTGGAACTCATACCCCTCACGACGCATTGTCTCGATCAGGATGGCCAACTGCAACTCGCCCCGCCCGGACACATTGAAAATATCAGGGGTATCGGCTTCCTCAACACGCAATGAAACGTTAGTCTTCAACTCGTCAAACAAGCGTTCGCGTAACTTCCGAGATGTTCCCCAGCGGCCTTCCTTGCCCATAAACGGCGAAGTATTTACCCCAAATGTCATACGGACGGTGGGTTCTTCTACATGGATTGGAGGCAATGCAACAGGATTCTCTGGATCTGCAAGGGTTTCGCCGATAGCAATTCCCTCCAAACCTGAAATCGCCACAATCTCACCAGCATCTGCGCTTTCTACTTCGATGCGCTCCAGCCCCTGGTGTACGAATAAATAACGGGCCCGTTCAGGTAGGATTTTTCCATCATGTTGAATCCGGGCGACGTTCTGCCCAGCAGTGATTTTTCCGGAGAAGATTCTGCCAATTGCGGTCACCCCACGATACTCGTCATACCCCAGATTCGTGACCAGAAGTTGCAGAGGAACATCAAGCTGCACCTTTGGACCCGGAACATAATCCAGGATTGTGTCAAACAGCGGCTTCAAATCTGGCCCCAACTCAGGGGTCATTCCAGCCTGCCCAGTCAAACCGTTTGCATAAATTATTGGAAACTCTGCCTGGATGTCATCTGCGCCCAATTCCACAAACAGGTCAAAAGTAGAATTCAATGTCCTATCTGGTTCAGCGTCCTTCCGGTCCATCTTGTTTACCACAACAATTGCCCGGTGGCCCATTTCAAGCGCTTTCTTTAATACAAAACGAGTTTGCGGCATCGGACCTTCGGCAGCGTCCACAAGCAACAAAACACCGTCAACCATATTCATAACGCGCTCAACCTCGCCGCCGAAATCGGCATGACCCGGAGTGTCGACAATATTAATCTTGACCATCTGTCCAGTCTTGGGATCCGGTATGACAATGGCAGTATTCTTGGACAGAATGGTAATCCCCCGTTCACGCTCAAGATCATTCGAGTCCATTACGCGATCAACCAAATGTTGGTTTTCTCGAAAGACCCTCGCCTGCCGCAACAACCCATCCACCAAAGTGGTTTTTCCATGATCAACATGCGCGATAATCGCAATATTCCGTAAATCTTTTCTTTCAGTAATCATAAAACTGGCACCTGTTCAAGACGATTCAATACACTCAACCCGTCTGAGGGTTGAATCAAAAGCATACAATATTATCAGATTGTATAGAAAATGGACAGAGGGGACTTAATTGGCTACGCGCAGTATTGTTATTTCTTTATACTTCGCCGGAGCAGGAGCAAGTACATTCCAAGCACAATCAAACCGACCGATCCGGTGTTGCCAATAAAACTCGCTGCCTCACCAGGATTTCCGCCAATGTACAACCCCCACCCCACCATCGCAAAAATTCCTCCGGGGATCAAGGGCCACCACATAAACTGATCCGTCACCTTTCGCGAAAATATAGTAATGGCAATCCATCCGAAGGCGAAACAAACCAGCATTAAGCCGGTCTGCGCTAACGGGTTAGGCGCCAATCCCCTGCCCCAGGCCAGATACACCCCTAAACCGCTCCCCAACACAATAGACCCTGGGATGATAAAACCCAGCCACCGCCTGATTAAACCAATGCAAAGAAACGTTGCACCTACACCTACGGACAGATACAACACAAAGTCTAATAACCGAATCCGGCTGAACAGCATGCACAATCCCGTTGAAACTAAAATCGAAGCTGGGAGGATTGGCCACCAGCAAAAGGAACGGACTCGGATGAACCGAATTGCTGTGACCAACAAAAAACCGCAACCAGATCCTAGAATTAGGACCCCAGCACGGGTTACACCTGTAACCCAAAAATCCGTCCCAAACCCCAGGAGCAACCCCGTCCCTGCGCCTATCAATAGGCTTCCGACGGTAGCAAAAATTTCCCGGCTCCCTTTCCAGCTCCACACTAACGTAATTATCCCAACCAGGACAATCGCCAGAAAGGCAATCCACAATTGATGGAAGATTTGCCCAACCAACAACAATATCCCCCCGAAGATTGAGAGTACTCCGACCAAAACCTTTGCTTCCCGCAAACCATTTTGCCCAACCAACCCACTGTTCATTCCTGAAATTCTCCAGAGTAGTGTGAGTTAATAATAATCGTCTCGCTAAAAATTGGAATATGTCTCAAGCCATATCCGCTATCACATTTTTAACCAAAGCTCACAACAGCAAGCCTATTTCCCTCGCCTTGATCACCGCTTGCAGCCGGTCTTTCGCGTTTAACTTCGATAGAATCGAGGACAGATGATTCTTCACTGTGCCTTCTGAAATTACCAGCCGTTCAGCAATCTCCTTGTTGCTCGCCCCCGTGGCTACAAGCAATAAGATTTCATTCTCTCGTGGCGACAGTATCTCAGGCGTATTCGCTGGTTTCACCTGGGTTGAACGTGGCAGCCTTGCAAACTCGGCGATGACCTTTGCGGTTATGGATGGCAACAAGAAATACTCGCCCTTTGCAGCTGCTCGAACCGCCTCAAACAGTTTTTCAGAAGAAACATCTTTTAGCAAATACCCTAAGGCGCCGGCTCGAAGACCATCAAAAATGAACTCGTCATCGTCAAACGTAGTAAGAACAATCACACGAATGTCAGGGTACAACGAGTGCAATCGCTCGGTGGCTTTCACGCCGTCCAATATTGGCATGCGCAGATCCATAAGGATGACGTCAGGTCGCAATTGCATTGCCAGACGAACCGCTTCTTCCCCGTTATTCGCTTCCCCAACCACATCAAAATCGTCTTGAACCGTTAACAGCGTTCTAAGGCCTTCTCGGAACAATATCTGATCATCAACAATCAAAATCTTTGTCATGCTGCTCCTGTAGGTAAAGAAATCCTAATTTCAAACCCCTCGCCGCGAGCAGTCAGTATCTCCACTTTCCCTTTTAACAACTCTGCGCGCTCTCGAATCCCCACCAGGCCAAAACCTCCATCTGTGCTTTCTGCTCCTTCACCATCGTCAATAATCCTCATCTCTACCATCTTCGGATCATGATAATCCAGAGTCACCTCGATCCGAGACGCATTTGCATATTTAACACTATTGCTGACAGCTTCTTGCGCAGCCCGGAACATCGTCCACGCAATTTGTGGAGACAAGAAATAGACCTGTCCAATTACCGAAACAAGAATTTCGGTTTTGGAATTGCTCCACAAATCTGCAATGCCTTTGATCTTCTCCTGTAGTGGGCGCTCATCATTGGCGTGTTCTCTGAGTGCCGAGACAGACTGACGAACATCGACCAGCGCATCGTGGGTAATTCTTTCGGCATTGCTCAGAAACCCCTGAGCTTTCATCGGGTTCTTCTCGAGGATAGCATTTGCAGCCCGGATTTGCATGTTGAGCGCGGTCAGATTATGCCCCAGACCGTCATGAATCTCCCGCGCAATCCTGTTCCGTTCCGTTGCGGTGGCCAATTCTTCTGCCTTTAACGCGTAATCACGCAACTGTTCATTGGCTTCCTCAAGACGAGTAACCAACCCCTGGATCTCACGCCGGGCCCGCTCTTCACCTACGGTCATTTGCGTAAAAACCAGCACGGATATTTGACCCGCCAGGAAAATCGGCAGATTCACCCACACCACATCCCATCCCCCGGTCAGCAGGCGAACAGTGAACGTGTAAGCGACCATTAACACGCCGTTAGCCAGATACCACCAGGGTTCGCCTAACAACACGACGCTGTGCCCTGCGAGGGGTAGCAGTAGTAACGCGTTGTAACTGGTCTGTCCTGATAAATAAATGATCAAACTTCCCAAGAAGATCTGAACCACGAAGTACGCCAGTTGGAGTGACAGATTCTTTGAGCGTGCACAATAGGAATACCCATATACCCCGATTGACAGATATAGGATCCCCAGTCCAGTAAGGGCAATGAGTTCTTTGACCGATATTTGAGTGATAGCGCTAAAAGTAGTGAAATATGCCCCTAACACCAAGACGGCAAATGCCAGGTCTGCGCTGCTTCCGGCATGAGAAGGTGCCCGTTCACTTTTCATGAGGCTAATTATAGCACCCCAAAAATCCGACTCCGACCATGGAACCGCTCCAAGAGATTTTTTCAAGCCTATCAGATCACCCCACCTAAATCCCCTGTTTCTATTGATCTCCCTCAGCTTTTTCTTTCACCGTATAGATCAAGGGCAGGCTAACCACCGTCACAATTCCCTTAATGAGCACATTCGCCATAAAAATAGCTACCACGGAAGCGGTTGGCATCAATCCATAAAACGCCGCAAACGAAAAAATTAACGAGTCGATAGGCACACTAATGGCGTTGGATGTGAGCACGCGCAGCCACTGGAATCGTCGTGTTACCTTATTCACCCACAACCTGTAAATTTCGGTATCTAATAGCTCCGAAACGAGCTCTGCCACAATACTGGCAAATGTAATCCTCCACACTGGACCCAGCACCCTCCCCCACAATTCGCTGCTACCCGCAGCCGCATCAGGTTGAAGGCCTGCCACAAACCAGAAGAAGACAGCCATAAAAATATTAACGGCTCCTGCCAATACGATCAACAAACGGACACCTTTTATCCCCAATATCTTGTGGGCCACATCACGCAGTGTAAAAGTGATTGGGTAGATAAATGTGCCCGCATCCATAGACAAACCCGCAAAGCTCACAATCTGTAAGCTTGAGATATCGGACAGCATCTGGGCGGCAATATACAACACACAGACAATGATCGTAGCGACCACAAGCACTCCCTCGTCAGCAAAAATTAACGCGGTATTATAGCTCATTCGAGAGCTTTCTACACACTCTACGTTGCGGCTCTTTGGGATCTGCCGTAGCAAATCTTTCATTTTGTGGTGTGAGAGCGGCTTCACCGCTCTCACACCACAAAATGCGGATTTCACCACGCCGATTCCCCATAACCCTGAGTTGCCAGACTTATTCTACCAAGAACGAATATATTCTTCACCCACCTTCATCCCTCGCCATCAATTAGGTATAATACCTTCATATCTTTTGGAGGTCACCCGAAATGCCCCTTTATGAATATGTATGTGGAGATTGTGGCCATCATTTTGACACCTTGCGATCCATCAAGGACGCAGACAAACCGATAATATGCAAGAATTGCCTCAGCGAAAAAACCGCTCGCGCTATCTCCGTTTTCTTCGCGCAGTCAGATGGCCGCTCGATCACCTCGAACAGCGGCGGATGCGGCGGATGTAGCGGCGGTTCGTGTGGTTCCTGCGGCCACAGCCACTAGCTCTATGAAGGATTTTACAGGAAAATCTGTCCTCATCACCGGGGGCTCCAGCGGAATTGGCCTGGCCTTGGCCCACAAACTGGCTCGCCGGCAAGCCCACATCTGTATGTTGGCCCGCGACCCGGTCAAGCTGCAATCAGCGGTACGGGAAATCCAGGACCAATCTAGCAAGAATACCCAAAGGATCCTGGGACTCCAATCCGATGTTTCAAATCGCGTTGAAGTCCAGTCAACCCTTCTCCACTGGATGGAATCTTCCAGTGTGCCTGATCTTGTGATCAACTGCGCCGGCATAGCCCGCCCTGGGGAATTTGAGGAGTTTTCTCTCGATCACTTCGATCAGATGATGGCGATCAACTTCATGGGGACGGTAAATGTGACCCATGCGATTCTCCCCGCAATGCTTCAGCGGAAGTCCGGCCACATTGTGAACATCTCGTCATTGGTTGGTTTTCTGGGAATGTATGGCTACACCGCTTATGCATCCAGTAAATTTGCCATTCGCGGATTTACCGACTCGCTGCGGGCCGAAGTGAAAACACAAGGGATAGACCTGTCGATCGTCTTCCCTACCGACACAGACACCCCCCAATTGGCAGAAGAAAACAAATATAAACCCCCCATTCTGTTTGCCCTGGATGAGGCCGCCCCCCCAATGAGTGCAGATGCAGTGGCCGATTCGATCCTCAAGGGCATTCAGAGGCGCCGTTACATCATAACGCCTGGATTATCCAGTTGGCTGTTTTTCAATTTGTCTAATTTACTTGGCGCTCTTACCTATCCCGTCGTTGACTGGATGGTCGCTGATGCCCGCAAAAAAGTTGAACGAAACCAGGCTCGTTACACTCACCAGAACAAAATTGATCCAAATCAAGGTGGTCACAGCTAGATGCACCAACTGCATCCACACAGGCGCTAAAAGCAATACATTCAACGCCCCCAGGATCAACTGTAAAACCACCAATCCTGATTGAGCCAACGCCAATCGAAGCGCCAAGCGCGAAACGGTTTCTTCCCGCAACTTGAATGCTGCCCATGCCAGGTACCCGCTCACAAGCACGGCCAAAGCCGGGTGCATCACCCGCAACCTTAGCAAGATGTGAGTGGTTTCATCAAAATCTTGTGCAAAGCCTTCAGCCAAGGATTGGGCCGGAAATAAAGTGTCTCCCAGGGCAGTAATTGCCCCACTGGCGCCTAAAACCATCATTCCCAGAATACCCATAGACACAAAAAAGACTTTTTGTCCTTGCGACCGAGTAATCGTTGGTTCGCCCCATGAGGCCCACCAGGCGGTTAAAGTAATGCTGCCCAATAGCAAAAATGTGTTAATGAGGTGCGCCATCATCGAATACGCCCGCAACATGGATTGATTATCTGCCGTCAGTCCAAATAACACCAACCATGCGCCAATTAATGCTTCAATCACAGTAAAAACCAGCGAGAGCATAGCCCAGAGTCTTCCTCTGCTCCCCCGCGGGAACTTTCGCCACGCCAAAACCAGCAAGATTATCACCAGGGGCAAAGTCACACCACTCGTCACCCGGTGAATGAATTCAATCAACGTCTCAATGGCCGGCTCGCGCGGAATCACAATGCCATTGCACAAAGGCCAATGTTCTCCACACCCCGCCCCCGACCCGGTAGCACGCACAAATGCGCCGTATACGATCACCAAAATGTTATAGACTAACACGCCCCAGGCGTATTTTGCGTAACCAGTTAATTTCTTGACCATTTCTTCCTCTCCGTTATTCATCTTACAAGATGTCCCATGAAATGTCAAAACGATAAGTAGAACCACGCCAAACAACTGACGGGGTAGTACTCCATGCATATCTGGCTACGCTTGAACAACAAACGGGCACATGCACTACTCTGCCAGTTAGGGTTCCGCGTATGACTCAAGGCACATAGATAACCCGGTCGCAAGATTTACACTGTAGTCGCATTGAAAATTTTCGGCTACTAACGGGGTTCCTTGATGAACGTTCTCCTAATTTATCCAATATTTCCCGATACCTTCTGGAGTTTCAAGCATGCGCTTCGGTTCATTCGCAAAAAAGCATCTTCTCCCCCGCTCGGCCTCTTGACCATTGCCGCCATGCTGCCCAAGGATTGGCGCCCTATGTTGATTGATCTTAACATCGAAGAGCTAAGAGATACCCAAATTGCCTGGGCAGACCTGGTATTTGTATCAGCGATGGTGGTTCAACGAGAATCCACTCTCGAAGTGATTGATCGCTGCAAGAAGGCCGGAAAGACCGTAGTAGCCGGCGGCCCTATCTTTCTTGGTGAAATGGAAAATTTCCCTCAGGTAGACCATTTTGTGCTCAATGAAGGAGAAATAACCTTCCCCCTATTTCTATCCGACTTCCTTGCGGGCTGCCCCAAGCGCATTTACTCAACCGACGATTATGCCGATCTTTCGTCCACGCCCGTCCCAGCCTGGGAGTTGGTCAAACTCAGCAGCTACGACTCATTAAGTATTCAATTTTCCCGAGGCTGCCCATTCAACTGCGATTTCTGCAATATCACCGCTATGCTTGGGCATCGCCCGCGCACAAAATCAGCCTCACAGATCATTGCTGAATTGGACAAGATGTATTCGTTGGGCTGGCGCAGAGGCATCTTCTTCGTGGATGACAATTTCATTGGCAATCGCCGGCAACTGAAAGAAGAGATTCTGCCTGCGCTGATTGAATGGCGTAAAGGGAAAAAAGGCTGCGGCTTTATCACCGAAGCATCGATTAATCTTGCCGATGACCCGGAACTAATGCGCATGATGACCACGGCAGGGTTCAAGTCGGTCTTTGTCGGCATAGAAACCCCCGATGAGGCCAGTCTGGCTGAATGCAACAAGAGCCAGAACCGGCGCCGAAATCTCATCGACAGTGTCCATACTCTACAGCAATTCGGATTGCAAGTAATGGGCGGCTTTATCGTCGGGTTCGATAACGACACACCCAACATTTTCCAGCGCCAAATCGATTTTATCCAAAAATCAGGCATAGTCACAGCGATGGTTGGAATGCTCCAGGCTCCTTACGGAACCAGATTATACAAGCGCATGGAGGAAGAAGGTCGCCTGTTGGATGAGATGAACGGAGATAACGCTGACGGGACGACTAATATCATCCCGCAAATGGGCATCGACGCACTGAACCGGGGCTACAAATACCTGGTAAACGAACTATACAGCCCCAAGCAGTTCTATGAGCGCGTCAAAACCTGCATCGCCTTATACAACCCGCCCATCAACACCGCTCACCTGGAATGGACGGAAATCGCGGCTTTCTTCGACTCTATTTGGCGACTAGGCATTCTTGGAAAAGAGCGCAAAGAGTATTGGAAGCTGTTCTTCTGGACTTTAGCCAAACATCCACAGAAGTTCGCTCTGGCCATCACCTTTTCAATTTACGGGCATCACTTCAGAACGATTAACGAAGCAAATATCGCTTGACCCATATTGGCTATGCGCAATCAATCCAATTTGAGCATCTTTTCGGTAGCCTTTAATCCCGATCCCGTAAAAGTTGTCACAATCACTTCGCCGCTTCTTGCCGTGGCCGCGTAACGTTGCGCCCCGGCAATCACCGCAGCCGACGTTGGTTCTATGTAAAAACCCAACCGGCACATCATATCAAGGCTGGCAACGATTTCCGACTCTTTCACTTTCAAGAAGTCTCCGCCACTACTGCGCACCTCCTCCAGAATCTGTTTTCCCCGAACAGGTTCGGCGATTGCGATCCCCTCCGCAAGGGTTTCCTTTTTATAAATCGTCGGAAGAACCATGCTATTCAATTCAAATGCCTTTGCCAACGGTGCGCAGTTCTCAGCTTGCACGGCAATGATGCGTGGAATCTGATGGATAAGTCCCATACCCGCCAGTTCGCGAAATCCAATTGCCGCCCCCAACAATAATGTTCCGTTGCCTGCGGGCAAAATGACCGTATCGGGAGCGCTCCATCCTAATTGCTCGCAGACCTCATACGCCCAGGTCTTCGTCCCGTGAAAGAAAAATGGATTCCAGGAGTGACTGGCGTAAAACTCATTTTCAGCAGCCTTCATCACAGCAGCCGCCGTATCCTCTCGACTGCCGGGAATCAATTGGAGCCGCGCACCGTATCTTCGAATTTGAGCCAGCTTTCCAGGCGATGTGTCACTGGGCACAAATATTTCACAACCAATTTGCGCGCTGGCACAATACGCCGCCATCGCGCAGCCGGCATTTCCCGATGAATCCTCAACCAACCACTCAATTCCTAACCACTTCGCCAGCGAAATTAACAGGGTCGCCCCTCGGTCTTTGTACGATCCGCTCGGAAACAAATAATCCTGTTTGACAAACAGGGTTTTCCCCGAGAAAACGACCGGCAGCAGCGGCGTAAAGCCCTCCGCAAATGAGACTGGTTGAGCCTCTTCAGGCAGTGGAATCGCGTCACGATATCGCCATAGGTTCGGCGATCGCTGAGCAACCTTAGACACATCGAGACTGGGCGAGAACTCGATATCCAGCACTCCCCCGCAGTCGCATCGCCAGCGACGATCAAAAATTGGGTATTTTTGGTTGCATTGATAACATTTCAGAGAATCCATAAATTTATTATAATAGTAACTACTCAGGCCGAAGTGGAAGAAGCCTGAGTTTGAGGCAAGTGTGGGTCCTCACACTCCACTCACACCTCAACCGAGGCTTTTCCACGCTCTGAGTAGTTACTTCTATCAAACCTATACTGGCAGGAGTCATTCTGTGGCATTTCCAAAACCTTTTTTTCGTTGGCGTCCTCACCCCTGGCACGGACTCGATCTCGGACCGAACGCACCTCAGATTGTCAACGCCTATATCGAAATCACCCCCTTCGACCTGGTCAAGTACGAAGTTGACAAAATCACTGGCTACTTGAGGGTAGACCGCCCGCAAAGAAGTTCCTCTCAACCCCCTACCCTTTATGGGTTCATTCCACGCACCTATTGCGGGAACAAAGTCGGCCACATGTTTCCCAATGCGCTTGAAGGCGACGGGGACCCTCTCGACATCTGTGTGATCTGTGAACGCCCGATTACCAAGTCAGAAATCGTCCTCAGCGCTCGCGTAGTCGGTGGTATGCGAATGGTTGATCACGGCGAAGCAGACGATAAAATTGTCGCCATACTCAGCAATGACCCCTTTTGGTCCAGCGCAAATGACATTACCGAGTTGCCTCAGGTTCTCGTCGAGCGCCTCAGGCACTACTTCAGCACCTACAAACTGGTACCCGGCTCTGAAAATCAAACCTATATCGAACTGGTTTATGGGGCCGAAAAAGCCATGGAAATTGTGCAGGCATCGATCGAAGATTACGAGCAAATGTTCGGTTAACGATCCGTATCTGGCCAGCCCATTTCGCGAAAATAATCCCGCACCAGGGACGGCAAATCCACGGTGCGGTTTTTGTTCGCTCCATCCGCCTGGGCAGGCAAGCCAATCGCCCGCGGATTAATTTCCGCAACGTTTGGCGCACCCTGCCGCTGGTTAAATTCTTTACGCATCCGTTGTATTTCAGCCCCAATCTGCATATACTCATCCGGTGTTTTCGACCAGCCTGTCGCGGCATTCAACCATTCGAAAATTGGCAACCGCTGCACCCCTAGGAAAGCCCCAAACATACATAAACCACTTGAGCTCATAATCATATTGAACTTACTGGTTGCTGCTGCCCAGGCTGCCTTCTCTTCGCTATGCGTGTATTTCGATGACTTTGGGTAAAACCGGGGTTTGATTCGCGGAGCAGACTTTACTTTCGTCCACAGTTGGTACATTTCGTAAAACAAATACGAACCCGTCGTATGCCGACCTGGCGTCGGATCGACCACAGAATGCAAGGCAAAACCAGGATCGTTCCGCCCATCATGCATCGGTAGCTCCTGCCCTCCCGCGTGCATCGCGTATGACCTTGCCCTATCACCCAATTTAATTGCCGCAGCTTGCACTCCGTCCGCGAGCAGATCGCCAATTCCCTGTCGAGAAATCATCCGATCCAGCACATGCAGAATGCTATCAATCTCCCCCCATTTCAACGCCACTCCACCGGTATCCTCTAGGGTAATGATCCCTTGCTCAAAACATTCGAGAGCAAATGCAACTGTTGCACCAGCCGAGATCGAATCCATCCCGGCTCGATTAAGCAGCTCATTGATTTTGTAGATACTCTCGTAATCTTCATTCATCAACAAACTTGTCCAGGCTATGATTGTTTCGTACTCCGGTTTATGCGTTTGCTCGCTCCCCGTCACCCTGGACACCCCCCCGCACCCCACGGTACAGGAGTAGCAGTAGTACTTACGTTCCTCCGCTTTACGAAACTTGTCGGGATTAATCTTCGTCGCTGCCTGCCGGGCATAATCCTTGCTCGTTCCTCGCCAATTTTTCACCGGCGCATCGCCTGTTTCCAGACTGAACACATTCATACTCAGCGTTCCCCACTTTTTTAACAGAATCTTATACAGCAGCCCATCTTGCCGCATCTGCACTGGTAAAATCCGAAACAACCTGGCAAGCAGTGTAAATCCCCACCCCGACAAAAACGGGGGTTGGAAATTGATCCACCGTTGAAAATCGCGACTCAATTTGCGCACCATGTCAGGATCGTGAGCGCCAATCGGTTGGTTGCCATGAAGAGCAACGGCCTTCAGTTTTTTGCTGCCCATCACCGCACCCAGACCACTTCGCGCCGCCAAGCGGCCTTGATCATTCACCACACCCGCGATCTTTGACAATCTTTCTCCAGCCTGACCAATGCAAGCTACCGACGCACGCTGGTGAGTCTTGTCCTTAATCCATTGATCTGTTTCTCTCGCATCTTTTCCCCACAATTCCGTCGCGTCGCGCAACTCAACATGAGTCTCATCTGCGTAGAGATACACAGGCGTTTCACTTACACCCTCAAAGAAGATGCCGTCCACTCCGCAGTGCTTCATAGCCGGCGCAAAATCACCGCCACAGTTGGCATCACCCCACGTTCCAGTCAACGGTGATTTGGCAGCCACTACCCACCGCCCAGTCATTAAGCTCCCGGTTCCAGTTAGCAATCCCGGCATAAAAGCAAGCACATTCTCCGGCCCTAGCGGATCGGCCCCATCTGGTATCCTGCTGAATAGGTAATAAACAGCCAGCCCCACGCCGCCAATATATTTTTCATACACCTCATCCGGAACATCTTCGTAGCGAATCTCTTTAGTCGACAGATTCACCCATAAGATCTTCCCTTGCATAGGTCTAGCCATTCAACCTCCGTATTCTCCTTGTAGAGAGAAAGAAAATAATGCCCCGCCCGGATAGGAAGGGCATGCCCCCGAAAATCGCGTTCTATTTCTCTGCCACCCTGGCAGACGCGTACCCCGCCTGGAAAGCCCGCTGATTGAGTTCCAGGAATTTGGCCGGTACTCGCCCTCGAACTACTTCAAGGATAACTTCGACAGGAATTTGCAATACTGCTGTCAAAGCGCCCAAGATGACCACGTTGGCGGTCTTCACATTGCCAACCTCCTCTGCCAGTCGCATTCCTTCCACCCAGAAACTCGTTGCACCCATATTGATAATACTCGCACGAATCTGCTCATCTTCTGGGTATTGCTCAGTCCCCGCACTGACCGTGATCGGTGGGATACTATGCTGATTGATAATTGCAACGCTGCCCGGATGCAAGTACTGGCAATATCGAGCTGCTTCAAGTTTTTCAAAGGCGACCATCACATCGGCCCCGCCAACCGGCACAATCGGCGAGTAGACCCGCTCGGCCCAGCGCAAATTAGTAACTACACTCCCCCCGCGCTGGGACATACCGTGGATTTCCGCTTTTTTAACATCGTATCCCAACTTCAAGCCCGTCTCCGCCAGGATATCGCTGGCAAGAATGGTGCCCTGCCCGCCCACGCCAACCAGGAGAAAGCTGACCGGCTCTTGTTTTCCATAATCGAATTGTCGTGTCATGGTTCTCCTCTCACTCTACCTTTCCAGCTTTGGCTAACACTTGCTCCCGGAACAAAATTGCATCTCGCGGGCACACTTGAGCACAAATTTCACAACCCGTGCATAACGCCGGATCAATTTCAGCCAACGGTCGTCCGTACTTGGGATCGAGTTCCTCCGATTTTAAGATCGCCGGGCAGCCAATTCGGAAGCACATAGTGCACCCATTGCACTGATCACTGATAACTTCCAAGGGTATCCACCGCTTTCGAGCCGATGGCAGCAGCGCGCATTCCTCTTCTGTGATCAACACCGCCGGTCCATCTTCTTTCATCCACTCCTTCAGTGTCTTTTCAATGGCGTCTGCATCGTAGCTGGGCAATGTTTTGACTTTTTGAATTCCAACAGCCCTCACCAACGGTTCTATCGCTACCTGTCCAGTCTCTTGACCTTGCAGCGTGTGTCCCGTGCCCGGGTTTTCCTGATGCCCGGTCATTCCCGTCACCCGATTATCCATAATGATCGTGATCACGTTACTACGGTTGTAAGCCACGTTCATCAGCGCTGGGATTCCAGAATGGAAGAAGGTCGAATCGCCAATCACCGCGACGTGCCTTTCCGTGTCACCTGCAATCGCAGCACCGTGAGCCACCCCAATGCTGGCGCCCATGCACCCGCAGGTATCGATCGACTTCAATGGCGGGGATACTCCCAGCGTATAACACCCGATGTCGCCATTCACGGGGACTCCAAGCTTATGCAGCACGAAGAACGCTCCTCTATGAGGGCAGCCTGGGCACAAAACGGGAACACGAATGGGAAGGTTTTGGCCGGTTTGCGCAGGCTCGACCTGTTCAGACGGCGTGAGTAGCCCCGCCTTCTCAGCAGCTCTCCGCACAGCGACCAAATCCAGCTCACCCGTGATCGGGAAAATGGATTTCGCCGATGGGTATGCGCTCGGTTCCACCCCGTACAGGTTGACGCCCATTAAGCGAACCTGATGCTCGATAAAAGGATCCAGCTCCTCCAACACAATCACCCGCTCCATTTGCTCCGCAAATTTGCGAATCATTTGTTGGGGCAATGGGTAGACCATCCCCAACTTGAGAATGCTGGCGTCTGGAAACACCTCTCGCGCATATTGATAAGCCACGCCCCCCGTGATAATACCCAACGATTTCGAGCGCAACTCCATCCGATTCAAATCGCACTGTTCAGCAAACTCAGCCGCTTCTTCAATTCGGTGCTCAATCACTCCGTGTCGTCGCCGAGCGTTGGCGGGGACCATGACATATTTCGCCGTATTCCGCGGATACTTTATATTCTCTTTTGGGTCCAGCCTCGTTTCACCGGCTTCCACAAGCCCGCTGGTATGGCAGACCCGTGTGGTCATGCGCAGCATGACAGGGGTGTCAAAGCGTTCACTTAAATCGAATGCAGCCAGCATGAAATCTCTTGCTTCCTGACTGTCCGCAGGGTCCAGACAAGGAATTCTCGCGAACTTCGCAAACTGGCGGTTATCCTGCTCATTCTGCGAGCTGTGCATAGAAGGGTCATCCGCCGAAACCAGCACCAGCCCGGCCTCAATGCCTGTCATGGCTGCATAAAACAACGAATCCGCAGCCACATTAACCCCAACATGCTTCATGGTAGCAAACGCCCGCTTGCCGGCATACGCAGCACCAATCGCCACATCCAGCGCCACTTTTTCATTCGGCGCCCACTCGGCATACACGCCCGGATAGAGCGCGAACACTTCCATGATCTCTGTACTGGGTGTCCCAGGATAACCAGACCCGACCGATACGCCAGCTTCCCAGGCCCCTCTTGCCGCAGCTTCGTTCCCCGAAAGTAGTCGTTTCATTCGCTATGCTCCTAATATGACTCGTCCATCCAGCGCTAGCGCCCCCTGCCCGGCGGGCATCACCCGCAGAGGGTTGATCTCAATTTCTGCGATCTCCGAATAATCCAGGGCCAATTGTCCCAACCGTTGAATGCAATCTACTACCGCATCCAAATCGGCGGGCAAACTTCCCCGGTACCCATTCAACAACTTGAAGGCCTTTGTTTCATGGATCATCTCCACTGCATTTCTTCGGTCAACGGGGGCAATTCGGAAGGCAACATCGGCAAACAATTCCACGTAGATGCCGCCCAACCCAAACATCACCACCGGGCCAAAATTTTCGTCTCGCCGCATTCCTACAATGACTTCCTGTCCCTTTGGCGCCATGCGCTCAACCAACACCCCCTCTAATTTAGCCTCTGGGCGATTCGCCCTAACAGTTTTCACTAACTCGTGAAATGCTGCTTCAACTTCCCGATCGCTCTGCACTCCTACTCGAATGCCTCCCGCATCCGACTTGTGCAAGATATCGGGAGACACTATCTTCATCACAACCGGCCCGTCTAGCTCCTGGGCAGCCTTCACAGCCTCTTGGCTCGACTTTGCGAACTTACCTTTTACGACTGGGATTCCATAAGCCTCGAGCAAGGGCCGCGTCTCCAATTCTCCTAAAGCATTTCCCTCTACCGGAAGCAAACTGATCCGTTGATGAACAATTTCAATGGCATCCTGCCCAACGTGCTTTGCTTGCTCCAACCAGGCTTGATATTTTCCCATCAGTCCAAAAATCCGCCCGATCGACTCGGGGAAAGTGAACATTGGTATGCCATTTCCGTGAAGAATCTTTCGAGCGTTGATCACCATCTCATCGCCCATGAAACAACACAGAACAGGTTTTCCGCACCCCCGCGTCGTCTCAACAACCGCATTCGCTACATCTTCCGGGTGGATAAGTGCCTGAGGCACCAGAATCGGAACAATTAGATCCACCCCGGCATCTTGAACAACACTCTCCAAAGCCATACGGTAATCGCCCGGCTCAGCGCCGCCCAACATATCCACAGGGTTGCCCACTTGAGCGCTGGGATTCAAATGCTCGCGCAGATGCTCTTGAGTTGCCTTGCCTAAAGTGGCCAACTGCAATCCGTTTGCCGCCAGGCTGTCAGAAGTCAACGCCGCGGGCCCACCCGAATTGGTGACTATCGCCGTTCGAACGCCTTCTGGCAGGGGCTGGCAAGCTAAAGCGTTTGCGACATCGAACATCTCGACTACACTCTCCACCTCAATCACACCTGCTTGCTTGAATGCCGCCTGATAAGCCGTGTAGGCTCCAGCGATAGACCCCGTATGGGATGACACCGCCCGCGCGCCCGCATTCGTCCTACCCGCTTTGAGAACCACGATTGGTTTCTTCTTACTAACCCGCGTGGCAACTTCCAAGAATCGCCGCCCGTCACGGATCATTTCAACATAAGCCGTGATCACCTTTGTATTCGGGTCATCGGCCAGGAACTCGATCATATCCGTCTCGGTAATATCCGCTTCGTTTCCGAGACTAACGAAATTCGAGAATCCTACCTGCTTTCCCCGGACATAATCCACGATGCCGCCACATACAGCGCCTGACTGCGACAGAAATGCGATTGCTCCTTTGTCCGGCACGCCAGCGATGAAGGTGGTGTTCAAACCGGAGTGCATATCCATCGTCCCCACGCAATTTGGCCCCACCAGGCGTATATCATACTGACGTGCTATCTGGAGACATCTTTCTTCGAGCAGCTTCCCTTCCTCGCCTACTTCCTTGAATCCTCCAGATATGATCGTTGCCGCTCGGATCCCACGTTTTCCGCACATCTCCAACGTCATCGGAACGCTTTCCGCCGGTAAAACCACCACCGCCAGGTCCACAGGATCGGGCACGCTCATCACATCCGGGTAACAGCGCATCCCCAGAATTTCACTTGCCTTCGGGTTGACCGGGTACACTCCCCCCTTATATCCATACTGGGTCAAATTCTTAAATATTCCAAAACTTAGTTTGTTTGGATTAGACGATGCGCCGATGATCGCCACGCCTTTCGGCGCAAAAAACGGGGAAAGAGAATGGGTCATAAGCTCCTCTATTCAAGAATTTCAGACTAATATTCTTATACGGGGTAGTACTGTCCGAGTCTATTCTCATCTATCCTGATTTATGAGGCAAACCGTCATATTTTTTTTTAGGGACTCGGGCGTGGCGCATACCACACAATCCTTATGGTATAATATCACCATTGGATTAGCAAGGAAGCATTGAATGACTGACAGCAACCTGTAAACCGCACGGATTAAGCGTCGCCACTCTTTTCGAGGATTGTGTTTGCATTTTTACATACCGAGAGTAGCCGCTCTCGGTATTTCTTTTCACAGGTTGTTTATGCTGGCAGTATCAAATATTTCAAAATCATACGGTATAAAAACCGTCTTACAGAACGCATCATTCACGGTGAAAACCGCTTCTCGCGCAGCCCTGGTTGGACCTAATGGCTGCGGAAAAACAACATTGCTGCGCATCTTAGTGGGCGAAGAGAACCCCGACTCCGGATCGGTTCGATTCACGCCTTCAACAATCTCCGCGGGCTACCTTCCCCAAGGCCTGACCTTCGCCGATTCCGAAACGCTTGGAAACTACCTGAGTGCGCATTACGTCAATCCTATAATTCTGAGTCAACAACTCGAGGAGCTTGCCGGCCAACTGGCCTCACCTAACCCGCCGGATGACCTGCTCGTCGAATACGACTTGCTTCTTCAAAAAATCGAAGCCACGACTCAAGACGAACATCGCGCACTAACCATCCTGGCTGGCCTGGGTCTGGACCACTTCCCAGCCGATACCCCCTTGGCGCATCTTTCTGGCGGACAAAAGACTCGCCTTGCTCTCGCCGGCGTCCTCCTCTCAAACCCCCAATTCTTAATTTTTGACGAACCCACCAATCACCTGGATATCGAAATGCTGGAGTGGCTGGAAAACTGGTTACAGAACTTATCCACCCCAATGCTTATCGTCTCCCACGACCGCGCATTTCTGGATAATGTCGCCACCAGTATCCTGGAGTTGGACCCGCTATCTCATTCTATCCGCGAGTATTCGGGCAATTACTCGGATTACCTGGCTCAAAAAGCCGCCGAGGCGGACCATCAATGGCAAATGTATCTGGACCAACAGGGAGAAATATCCCGGTTACAAGGCGCCGCAGCCCATATGCGCGGCATAGCCAAATTCAGGAAAGGCGGCAAAGCCGATGGCGGCGACAAGTTCGCCAAAGGCTTTTTTGCAAACCGTTCCTTGGGTACCGTGGGGCGCGCTAAGCACATCGAGGCCCGCATCGACCGCTTGCTCACAGAGGAACGCATCGACAAACCTCGCCAAACCTGGCAGATGAAAGTCGAATTCGGTAACACAGCGCCATCCGGCAGGGATGTTGTTATCTTGGAAAACGCCTCCATCGGTTACCCCGATTGCCCCCCACTCCTTTCAGACATCAACGTTGTGGTGAAATATGGGCAGCGTGTCGCGCTGATCGGTCCCAATGGAGCCGGGAAAACAACCCTGCTGCGAACCATTACAGGCAAACTCCCGCCCCAATCTGGCAATATTCGCTTAGGATCGAATGTCAACATCGGCTACATGGCGCAGGAACACGAGAATCTAGATTTCCGGGTGGACGCATTAACGTCGCTCGCTCATATCAGCCCGCTCTCTGAGACTGAACTTCGATCGTTCCTGTCCAAGTATCTTTTTAAGGGAGACGATGTTTTTACACCCGTGGAGCAAATGTCATTCGGCGAACGTTCCAGACTTTCACTGGCGCTTCTGGTAGCCCGGGGCTGCAACTTTCTCATGCTCGATGAACCCATCAACCACCTGGACATTCCCGCGCGTGTCCGCTTTGAAGAAGCACTGAAGAACTTTGAGGGCACCGTCCTGGCGGTGGTTCACGACCGCTATTTCATATCGAACTTTGCGTCCGCCATCTGGGAAGTGAAAAACAAAACCATCCAGCAGGTTGCCTGACTCAGAGACATAATTCCAAGATTTCAGCCAGTTCCTCATCCATCAAACGGATTGGGTTGGCTTTCATGCTGCTGGCAGCGGCTGCTTGCCCGATAATCTCGTTAGTTCCTTCTCTGGATATTCCCAACGTACTGAGTCTGGGAATATCCAGGGATAGGCAATACTCCTCCAGCCACAACACAAGATCATTGATGTCAACACGATCGTTTCCCATCAACAATTGCGCAGCTTCCTGGTAACGCTGGAGAGCCTGCCCATGCGGGTCTCTTAACCGCAATGCCTGAACATTCACCTTTACCACCGCCGGCAGCAAGCGGGCGCACAGAACACCGTGAGGTAGCTTAAACCGCCCACCCATTGGTCCGGCGAAACCGTGCACGGCGCCCAAACCCGCATTCGCCAGCGCCAAACCACCCATCAAACTCACCAGGCTCATCTTTTCCCGAGCCCTCTGGTCACTTCCGTCCATATAAGCTGCCTTCAACGCTTTTCCCACCTGAAGCAGACCGGTTCGGCAATACGCATCGGTGATCGGATTGGCTCGAATGCACACAAACGGCTCTAGCACCTGTGCCATCGCATCCATCCCTGTGCTGGCAGTCACCTGCGGCGGCATGGACTGAGTTAGATTGGGGTCTACCAACGCCAACCAGGGAAGCATACTGGGATGTCGCAGACTCACCTTTACCGCGGCATCGGGCACGCCAATCACTGCGTTTCGTGTCACTTCGCTTCCCGTGCCGGCGGTCGTTGGAATAGCAATAACACCCAAAGCAGGAACCTGTAGAGGCTTTCCTGCTCCAACTACCTCCAAATAATCCATGATATCGCCTGGATTTGCCGACAGACCCGCAATCGCCTTTGCCGTATCAATTACGCTGCCCCCGCCCAACCCAATGACACGTTCCACCTGGTATTCGCGAGCAATGTTCAACCCTGAATGGATATCGGAGATAGTTGGTTCGCCCTTGACTGAGAACTCGGTCCATCGAATTCCCCGAGAGTCGAGCATATCCTTTGCATCCGTAATCGCAACTCCGCCATCCCCGCGAACAAGCAGTACCCGCTCAACCCAATCCAGTTCTGGTGCATTACTCAACTGCCTCAAAACCCCCATGCCAAAAACGACTCTTCTACTTGTTGAGAACTCAAACTGCATCTGGCGCCTCTTTTCTAACTAGTTAGGAGTTGCCACGGTAGTTGGGGCCTTTGGCTTGGACATTCGGCTTAGACCCAGTTACACCCAAAACACCGGATTCTGCAACCCAATTCCGAAAGGGTCTCTTTTTTGCATTATAATCCGCCTTTAGCGCTTAAATCTTTTTGGAACAAATAAGCGAATGCATTCGTCTGGTTAACAGCGAATCGATAGAAATTTTGGAGGAAACATGAAATACACTTCTACCATGAAGCAACTGACCTTTCTCGTATTAACGACGGTATTACTGGCTTCTTGCACGGCATTGCAGCCTACCCAGGCTCCGCAACCGACAGTAGATACCGAAGCTACCATGAATGTGGTCCGCACAGAAGCCGCCGCTACCGTTGAAGCCGAGCTAGCTTCTCGTCCCACTGCCACGCCGCTTCCCACAGCCACACAACCGCCTGCCACGCCAACGGTCGCGGAGCCTACAGCTACTCTCGCGCCTCTCCCGACCGCAACATTGCCTCCTGCCCCCACCGCTATCCCGACAAAAACAACTGCTCCTGGCGGCGGCGGTGGCGTGGTAGTCCCAACCTGGACAGCCACCGCAACTTCATACCAGTGTAGTGTTACTGCAGCCGCCCCCGCTTCGGGTGCAGTTTTCGCCCCCAACGCCGATTTTGACGGCCGCTGGACACTGAAAAACACCGGCACCCAGGCCTGGATGGATTATGATGTTGACTACCGCTGGGCCGAAACAGGCGCAAAGCTTCACACTGGCGCAGCAGCATTTGATTTGCCCTCAAGCATTCAACCCGGCGATTCGGTAGAACTCATCGTGGATATGGAAGCGCCCGATACAGTGGGTAGCTACACCACCACCTGGGTTTTGGCCAAAGGCAGCCAGGTGCTGTGCACAATGGTTGTGAAGATCGAAGTCAAGACACCCTAATCCTGCCACCCTATCATCCGTGGCCCTCGCCGAACTGGCGAGGGCCTTTTATTTCCTCCAAACTATGGTAGGATAGGCCCCATGCCGGACCCAACTTTTTTTATCGGTTCTTTACCTGTCTATGGACGGCTGATCCTCGCGCCTATGGACGGAATCTCTACCTATCCGTTTCGCTCTCTTACGCGCGATTTAGGTTCCGCAATCAGCTATTCCGAGTTCATCAGCGCGAATGATATCCTTCACCCACCGCCTAACATCGAGAATCACCTCCTTTTCCATGAGTCCGAGCGTCCAATGGCTTATCAACTTCTGGATCACGACCCGGACCGGCTCCTGGCAGCCGCCATCCGGCTCATGCAACGCTCTCCCGACATCATAGATCTCAATCTTGGCTGTCCTGCCCGTCAGGTCACTTCACACGGCGCAGGCGCCGCCTTGCTGAAAGAACCCGAAAAAATATCTTGCATCATCAAAAGCCTTGTTCGTGCTCTCCCAGTCCCGGTTACCGCCAAAATCCGTTTAGGATGGGACGAAAAAAGCCTGAATCACGTTGAGATTGCTCGCCGCCTGGAAGATGCCGGGGCAGCTTTGATTGCCGTTCATGGGCGTACACGCTCTCAGGGGTATTCTGGCGCCGTCGATTGGGATGCGATCGCCGAGGTAAAATCCGCTGTTCGCATTCCGGTCATCGCCAACGGCAACATCAGCTCGCCCGATGAGGTCAATCAAATTCTAGAACATACTGACTGCGAAGCCGTGATGATTGGCCGTCACGCAATCGGCAACCCCTGGATATTTTCCATGCTCGACCGCAAAACCATAACGCAAGAACAAATCGTTTCATGGTTACACGAATTGATTGATCGCCTGGTAACCCACTATCAAGTGCCCGTTGGGGTCTTTCGCTTTCGCCGCTATTTCGTTGAGATCACCCGCCCCACTCCCGTCGCCCCTTCCCTTCGCGAGCGCATCCTTTCCGCTATCGAACCAGGCGAAGTTCACGCCCTCCTTGAGCAAACCCTTACCGCTTAATTCCCCTCGCTTCCCAACTGGACAGGACAGAGACTTCATTCTACAATCAATCCAATCAGCTTGATGATTCCAAGCCATCCCATTACTCAGCAGAGGCATGATGAAAACCGAAAAGAAACATTCTGGCCGAACACTGTTTGCTCTAGGACTCGGATACCTGATCGATCAGGGCGAAAGCCAATCGATGGGTGTCATGTCTGCCGTCATCCAGGCCATTTGGGGTGTCAGTTACCAAATGATCGGCATCATGGAGACTTTACGGAATATTGCCCAAACGGTCAGTGCACCCTTCTGGGGTTATGTCGCCGATAAGTACTCCCGGAAAAAAGTCCTGGTTTTTGGAACAGGTGTTTGGGGGATCTGGACGGTATTGGTTGGTTTAGTGCCCGATTTTACCAGCATGATGATCGTGCGAGCTATTTCCGCATTGGGCCTCGGTTGTCTCATGCCCGCTACCTTCTCATTGCTAGGCGATCACTTTGCTCAGGAAAAGCGCGGTCGCGCCTTAGGCGTCATCGGCCTGGTCGGCTTGATGGGCACGGTTGTGGGTGTTCTGGCGCTGGGATTCGTCGCCACACCCGAACTCTGGCGTTGGGGCTTCATCGGCCTGGGCATCGCCAGCATGGTCAGCGGCCTCTTGATTTGGCTGATGGTCGTCGAACCCCCGCGAGGTGCTGCCGAGCCCGAACTGGCCGGGTTGATCACTCACGAAGATGACGAGCGATATGCAATCAAGTGGAAAGATATGTTTGCCACCCTCAAAATCCCCACCATCTGGGCGGCGATCCTTCAGGGCATCACCGGCTCAATGCCTTGGGTGGTTATGAGTGTGTACTTCATCAATTGGATGGTCACCGAACTTGGCTACAATAACGCCATTTCGTTTGCGGACCCCAAAGGCAGCGCGCCGATCGTTTTTGCCACCATTGTCATTGGCGCCGCGATTAGTAATCTGATGGGGGGCTTCATCGGTGATTTCGCCGAAAAGATTAGCTGGAAATACGGGCGCACCGTCATTGGACAGTTCTCCGTCTTCGCCGGTGTTCCTCTTATGTATCTTCTGATCACCCGCGCTGAGAACATGTCATTCACTCAAATGGTCTCTCTGGCAATGGTGACAGCGCTGCTGATCAGCTGGCCGGGACGAGGCGCAAAAGAACCTATGATGCAGGCTGTGGTCTCGCCAGAAATGCGGTCCAGCGCCTACTCAGTCGTAAACCTGATCGAAGGCGGCCTGTCTGCGTTCTCCAGTTTGATCGCCGGCGCGCTCGCCGATCGTATCGGCCTGACAAACGCCTTGGTTTGGACGATCCCCGTTCCCTGGATCGTTTGCGGCATCTTCTTCACCATTTTCTACTTCACCTATCCTCGTGACGCAGCCCGTGTCCGCAAGCACATGGCTGACCGCCGCGAAGAGTTACTGAAGATCCACGGGGCGCAATCCTGACCGGCCGGAGATAATCCACAGACCGAGTAACAACAAAACCAATCCGCCTCCATCAAACACGATGAATCGCAGGGCGGTGTCTTTTAGCGCCCAATGTTCGAGTGGCAAAGTACCCAATAGGACACTCTCTCCCACGACGCCAATCGCCTGCATGATGATCGCCTCAATCAAACTCGCCCGCCTGGCAACAGGATCGCTTACCGCGAATGCATATGGCACATTCCACATCAAAAACAATAATCCCATCCCTTGAACCATCATTCTTCCCGGAACGCCCGCCAACTCAAAACCTCCTGCATAACTTTCTGGTTGTAACAGGAAAACTACAGCGCATTGGACATTGAAGAACAGCACTATTCCGATCAATCCTCGCGCAATCCATTTCCGCTGTACCGGCGACAGGAGTAGGTTCATCATTCCTCTGCCTTGGTTGTTTGAGCCCTATACAGATCAAGAGTTTCTACCCCATGCCGCAGGTGCGGGATAACAATGCTCCCCCCAACAACAAGTGCGACATTAAATGCTTCGTGCAATTCTTCGTCCTGCCATCCTGCGTCAACGCACTGGATGATGTGGTAATCAATGCAATCATTGCATCGCAACACCATTGACGCCACCAGCCCCAACAACTCCTTCGTCCGCCCATCCAAAGCACCATCGTGATATGCGTTTGTGTCTAGGTTAAAAAACCGTTTAATCCCCAGATGATCCATTTGCGCGATTCGCTCGTTCATCCTGCCCCGATTTACTTGAAACTCAGTCAAACGGTCCATAGATTCCTCCGATCCTATAATTTCAGAAATTTCGTGACTACACAACGCAAGGTGAAGAAGGCTCGCCTTCAGGTTCGATTTCCGCACCCTAAGCAGTCCCAAAATTGTAATCCATTATCATCCTTGACGGTTCCGTCCATGCAAGATAAAATTCACCCTCGCGCCGCAAAGTCAGACAAGCCTGTACCTCTCCTGTCAAGACTCTTCGGCGATAGGTATCAACTCAATTCCCCCAGAGAGAAGGTAACCTTTATCCAAGGTGAGAGGCCCTCAAAGGAAAATGAAATGGAAAAAGTCGTTCTGAAAGCCACCCGCCGGACAGTGACCGGCAAGCATGTGAGCACGCTTCGGCGCCAAGGGTTGCTCCCCGCCGTCATGTACGGACATGGGATCGATCCCATCGCTATCTCGCTGGATGCCCACAGCACCAGCCTGGCCCTCACCGGCCTGTCCTCCTCCACCCTCGTCAACATCAATCTAGAGGGTCAGGTCAAAGCGGCTCTCGTCCGCGAAAAACAGCGCGATCCGGTGAAACGCAATTTGGTGCACGTTGATTTCCAGGTTGTTTCGATGACCGAAAAACTCCGCACCAAAGTTTCAATTCTGTTAGAAGGCGTGGCTCCCGCCGTGAAAGATTTCAATGGCGTGGTGGTTTCTAACATCAACGATATCGAAGTTGAAGCTCTACCTGGTGACCTTCCCGAACATATCCTGGTCGATATCTCCGGATTGGCTGCCATCGGCGACTCCCTGCACGTCAAAGATCTCAAACTTGGCAAAGGCGTCGAAATCTTCGCCGACCCCGAAGAAGTCGTTGTTGTCATCGCCGGTACCAAGGAAGAAGTTGAGCCCGAAGCTGTGGCTGACGAGAACGAGCCCGAGGTCATTGAACGCGGTAAGAAGGAAGAAGAAGACTTCTAGTCTTTTCTGGAAACCATCAAAGGGAAGAGTTTTATCGCTCTTCCCTTTTTTTGTTCAATACAGGTAACTGCTCAGAGGGTGGGAAAAGTCCCTGATTTACAACCGCAAAGCCCGAATGAATTGCCAAACCATTCTGGCGGTGGCGCCCCACAGCAACTCACCCTCGAACGGCTCATAAAAAAGCACCATTTCTTGTGTACCATCCGAACGCGTATACAACCGCTCTTGAAAATTCCGCTGATCGGCCAGCCAGTTCAAAGGGATCGAAAAAATCCGTTCAACTTCATCCGCATTTGGTTTGAATTCGGGTTGCTGGTTCGACCAGCCCACAACCGGCGTGATCACCCATCCGGTCACTGTCTTCATTTGTGGGAGGCGGCCTAATATCTGGACCTGCTTTGCGTCCAACCCTATCTCTTCATACGCCTCTCGAAGAGCGGTAAACTCTGGCGTTTCGTCATCGGGCTCAGCCATTCCTCCGGGGAAAGACACCTGCCCTTTGTGTGTCTCCACGCGATCAGTCCGTCGTGTGAACACAATCTCCTTCTCCCCATCTCGGTCCATTACCAGCAGCAAAACCGCTGCTCGACGAAACCCATCATGTACAATTCCGTCTTGAGCATGGATCTCAATTTCTTGCAGACGCTGGCGAACCACTCCCTCATCCATCATTACCTGCCCTCTCAAAACCTATAAATCTACTCCCTCGTCCACGTTTTCTTCCTCATCCAGCTCAATCCCCGCCTCTTCCAACAGCTTTCCATCGATCGCTTCATTCAAATTCACCGGGCGAGCAAAGATGAGGAAACCTGTGTGTGCCACCATCCGATCTGTCGGGCGAAATCGCGCCGCCTCTGACTTGTAAAACCGCAAGAGCACTTCGCACGTATCGATAAAGGCAAATTTCTCAGCCTTCAGTTCAGTCAACAATCTGACAACCTGGTTGACCGTCGGCAAAATCGTGCCAAAGAACCCTCCGGGCTTCAAGGCGCGTTTTACCTGTGGGATGAAGTCATACGGATTCGCAACGTCTAGAAAAAGAGCGTCGACTCCGCTTTCGTCAAAACCGTTGCTGATATCCTGTAACTTGAACTCGACCCGCTCTGCCAACCCAAACATTTCCAGATTCTTTTTGGCCAGCTTGTGCATTTCTTCGCGAGCCTCGTACGTTGTGACCTTGCCCTGCGGACCAACCGCATAAGCAAACGCCGCGGTCAAAGCCCCCGACCCAGTGCCCGCCTCTAAAACATGCTGTCCAGGGCCAATGCCCATCGTCACCAGGATATAACCGATGTCCTTTGGGTATAAAATTTGGGTGTTGCGCTTGATATTACGCAGCAATGCGCCCAACGGAGGCTGGAGCATAAAGAAAGGGCTTCCGTTATGGCTGAATATTTGCGAACCCCAAGCTTTCCCGATCAAATCGTCGTGCTTGATGACGCCGCGGTGCGACTGAAAAACCCCTCCCGATTGCAGTCGAAAGAGGAACTGCTTATGACTTAATCCAACCAATTGCACCAGATCGCCATCTTGTGCCTCAGTCCCGTGTAAATTCCATCCCAAGGGTATGCTCCTGTCTATGGTTTCAAGGTTCGCCGGAAAAATTCTGTGATTTCAGAATAGCAACGCACCCTGTTTTCATATTTCAAAACGTCGTGCCCCTCATTCTCAAACATCAAGTAATCAACCTGTTTGCCCTTCCCGCGCAAGAATTCCACCAGGTCGTGCGACTCGGGCTCAACCACGCGGGGATCATTCTTGCCCTGGATGACAAGCAATGGGCATTGGATTTGCTCAATATGCGTTTTGGGCGATCGCTCAACCAGAAATTCCCGGTCTTCCACCACATCGCCTAGCGCAATCTTGTAGTAAGGCTTCCATGTTTCCGGGATCCGCTCTTGAAAGGACAACAGATCAAACGGGCCAAACATGTCGACTGCCCCCGACCACAAGTCCGGTTTACGTCCAGCGAGCATCAAGGTCATATATCCGCCATACGAGCGCCCAACCACGCCGGCCCGCTTGACGTCGATACGCTGGTCCGAGGATAAGACCTTCAATGCATGGACATGGTCTTCGAGGTCTTTTCCGCCCCAATCCCGATCCACCTGTTTGGTGTAGCTCAGCCCATACCCTGTACTTCCGCGCACATTCGGTACCATGACCGCAAAACCATTCAAACTCAAGTATTGGATTAATGGCATAGAGAACCAGGCGAAATCGGGACGCTCTTGACTCTGCGGCCCACCATGAACATATAACACTAACGGACGTGGCCCCTGGTACCCTAGCCTTTCAGCAGGCAAATACAACCGCGCCGAAACTCGGGTGCCATCATAGGACACAAACGAAGCGTCCTCTCCCGCCGACAGCAGATCAGCATCGATCCCCAGCACCCGTTCGGCAGTGTGGGCAATCACGCGCTGCCTTTTCACCCCTTCAATGGAATATATCTGGGTGGGAGATTTTGCCGTCGAGAAAGAAACAATTACCCGGTCACTATCTTCGTCATAAGAACATGACTCGAGCATGCCATTGGTCAGAGGTTTTGCCTTCCCCACCAAAACCGCGGTGATGTCAAATTGCTTTGTGCCCGAATCAAACATTCCCTCATACAACCAGGAGCATCCATCGATATTGTATTCGAGCAACCAACGCCCCTCGCATTCCTCAATCAGCTGCGCTATCTCCCCCACACCAGTGTGCTGAAGACCATTTACTTTTACTTCCACGACCTTCCCCGGCTCTGCCAGGTCCAGATATGCCAACCCAAAGCAATCATCATACACTGCGCAAATCAACAGAATTCCTTGGCCACTATCGACAAAGTATCCCCCACTTATCCCGTTCAGTTGGACAGACTCGTCCTTTGCCCGCAATTCCAGCGGCTTTCCATAGACAACCTGCGGCTCGTTGATTCCCTCCCCTGTCAAAAACAAGACAGTGTCTCCAACGGTGTATCCGTCGGCAAGGAGTGTGCGCTTAAAATCCTTTGTCGCGCAAACTGGCAACGCCCCGTACATGCTGGCGCCTAACTTCGTCAACTTGCCAGTCGCCACATCCGCGCGATAAGATACTTGAACTGCATCTTCCAAAGGTTCTGAAGAGAAGAAAACCGTATTTTGCTTGGGAATAGAATGCACCAGGTGCACCATACTCGACCGCAGTTCTTCAAAAATTGGCTCCGGGAATCCGCCATCCATTGGGATCATCACCGGTTGATACTGCTCATTCCCATCTGCATCCACCATCACCAGGATTTTTCCTAGTTTTGGAAAAACCACAAAGGGTTCTCCGCCCATCAGGTGCGGGTTTTGCAGCGCAATATTCGAAGGGAGCAATGGTTCGGGCACGCTGCCCCCATAGTTCATAACATATAGGCTCAGCTTTCCGCTCAAATTGGAGATGAAGTAAATTCGTCCATCAACCAGCTTGGGTGAAATAAACAATCTGCCTGCCAGTAAAGACTCAATCTTGAACATAAGACCTCTTTTTCTCGCTCGCTAGCGAATATCTTTGCGAACCAGGCTGAACCAATAGCCAACACCAATCGTCAACGCCGAAACGAGAACGGCAGGTCCAAGCCGCAGCGGTCCGACGTCCAAAAAGCGCCAGCCAATCTGTTGAGCAATGATGTGGCCCGCCCAAAAACCAACCCAGGCAAGCACAATGTATAAGATCAGTCTGCCCAGCCCGTCACCCTTCCACAAATGGAATCCCGCGCCGAGCAGAGTAGCGACCAGACAACCAAAAAGCAATGCCGGTACTGTCATTTCCTCACCCCATATCCGAAATCATACCGCCGCCCAAACATAGATCACCTTGATATAAAACCGCCTGTTGTCCGGGCGTAATATCCCGCAGCGGTTCTTGTAGTTGAATTTTAACCCTATTATCGGTTTCCGGTGAAATCAACGCCGCTGCTTCCCGAGCCTTATAGCGAATTTTCACCTCTGCCGAGAACGGTTCGTCGGGAATTTTTTCAAGCAGCCAGTTGAAATCTACAGCAGTGAACACTTGCCCGCCCAATGCTGCTTTCTCCCCAACCACAAGCTGGTTGCTGCCAATCAACTTCGCCACCACATATAAAGGTCTCGCAGAAGCAATCCGCAGTCCTTTCCGCTGCCCAATGGTGTAATATGCCAAACCCTGGTGCTGCCCAATCACTTTGCCGTTACCATCAATAATTTCTCCGGGGTTCACAGTTTCTGGGGCATGCCTCGACAGAAAATCCCGGTAATCTCCGCCGGCTAAAAAACACAAATCTTGGCTATCAGGCCGGTCCGCCACGCTGAATCCCCATTTCCGGGCCAACTCGCGCACCTCGGGTTTGCTCAACTCTCCCACCGGAAACAGGCTATGCTGGAGTTGCTCCTGAGAAAGAACGCTCAACACATAGGACTGGTCTTTAGCAGCGTCCACCCCTCGCAGCAGGTTCACCCATCCGTTTTCTTGTTTTCGCGCGCGCACATAATGCCCGGTAGCCATGTACTCCGCGCCCAGGCTGAGCGCCTCCTCAAACAATGCCCCCCAACGGATTTTACGGTTGCACATCAGGCATGGGTTGGGCGTGATACCCTGCGAGTACCCGCTCAGAAACGATTCAACAACAATCTCGCGGAAGGATTTCTGGACGTCCAAAGCATAAAACGGAATACCTAGCTTTGCGGCAATCCGCCTCGCCTGAGACATGGCGTCTGGCGTGCAACAGCGATTGGTCTCTTCCTTGCCGGTCTCGCTCCACAAGCGCAGCATCATCCCAATCACCCGGTAGCCCTGCTCAACCAACAACCCTGCGGTCACCGAGCTATCGACTCCGCCGCTCATCGCAACCACAACAGTCGGCTTCTCGCTCATTTCATCCTGCGCTGTTTTTGAACCAGGTCGGCTAAAACTGGCACGAAATTCTGAACAGACTGCGGCGTCGAATCGACTCCTAGTGTCACCCGTAGTGAACCGAACGCCCAATGAGGATCCAGGCCAATTGCCGTCAGCACCTCGGAAGGCTGCGGGTTCCCAGTTTTACATGCCGACCCGGATGAGCAAGCATACCCGGCGACATCCAGCGCCATCAACAAGCGGTTACCGTCTACAGCCGCAAACACAAAACTGGCATGGTTTGGGAGTCTCTTCTCTGCGTCCCCAGTCAACCTCGACTCCGGCACTGCTTCCAACACGGCACCGATCAGAAAGTCTCGCATGGCTCGGTATCTGCTTCCCCGAACCTCGACCTCCGTTTGCGCAAGGCTCAAGCCCTCTGCCAATCCCACTGCAAAAGCCACATTCTGCGTCCCAGCCCGCAGCCCATGCTCCTGCCCGCCCCCCGTTTGCACTGGCAAGATCGGTGTTCCCTTCCGCACATACAGAGCGCCAACCCCTTTCGGCCCATAAAATTTATGCGCTCCAATGGAAAGCAAATCAACATGGTCTCGTAACACATCCATTTTCAAGTGCGCAGCCGCCTGAACGGCGTCCGTATGGAACGGAACGCCAGCCGCCCTGCAAACGGCGCCAATTTCTGCGATCGGGTTGATAGTCCCAATTTCATTGTTGGCATAAATTACAGAAACAATCGCAGTGTCAGGCCTCAGCGCTGCCTGGACTTGCTCTGGATACACCATTCCGGCATGATCGACCGGCAGATATTCCACCTCAAACCCATCCAGCTCAGCAAGCTGCTTGACTGTGTGCAGCACTGCGTGATGCTCAACCGGGGTGGTCAGAATGTGCCTGGCTCCCCTCTGCTCCCGCATCGCAAACGCTGTTCCACGCAACGCCAGGTTGTCGCTTTCGCTCCCGCAACCCGTAAAAACCATCTCTTCACTCTGAGCGCCAATCGCCTGCGCCGTCTTGATCCTGGCCTCTTCCAGAGCCGCCTCAGCCGCCTGTCCCCAAACATGCACCGAACTCGGGTTGCCAAAAACTTGCCGAAAATATGGCAGCATCGACTCAAGCACCCGCTCATCAACAGGTGTTGTCGCAGCATAATCAAAGTAGAATCTCTCGCCAGATGTCAAGCCGCCTCCATAATATGCGCCAGGAAAGTGATTATAGCACCTCGTACAGCGCCATTCAGGTCAATGTATATCTGATTAAACCCTGATATAATAACAGAAATTGATGTCGCGCTGGAAGTGGGATATGCCAGTCGACCAACCATGTCCTATTTTCGATCTTCCGGAGGCTATATGTCTTTCAAAATCCGCTTCGGAACTGACGGATGGCGCGGAGTAATTGCCGAAGATTACACATTTGACAATGTCCGCCGATGTGCTCAAGGTTATGCTTCCTATATGATTAAACATGGGAAACAGGGCCAAACCTTTGTCATCGGCCACGACAAACGCTTCCACAGTGAAAACTTTGCGCTGGCAGCCGCCGAGGTGCTGGCGGGCAACGGTCTCGGAGTACTGCTCACTAGTGGTGCTACCCCTACGCCGGTCATTGCCTTCTCCGTGGTCCACCACCATGCAGCCGGAGCCATCAACATCACCGCCTCTCACAACCCGCCCACCGACAACGGCTTCAAAGTGCGCAACGAACACGGTGGCGCCATTGACCCCGAAGGACTAAATGAGATCGAAGCGCTCATTCCGGATGATGTAGAGTCAGTTCGCCGTATGCCGGCTGCAGAAGCGGAGGCCAAGGGCCTCCTCAAACACTTTGATCCTGCCCCCGCTTATATCGAACACATCAACAAGCTCATCGATCTCGAACCTATTCGCCAGGCTGGCCTCAAAGTCGTGGTCGACTGCATGTGGGGCAATGGCACAGGTTGGTTCCCTGCTTTCCTAAGCGGCGGCAAGACTGAGATCAAAGAAATTCACAACGACCGCAATCCCAGCTTCCCCGAAATGAAGCGTCCCGAACCCATTCCCCCGAACATCAACGTTGGTCTCAAAACCACCGTTGACACGAAAGCCGATGTCCTCCTCATCCTGGATGGTGACGCGGATCGGGTGGGTGTGGGAAATGAGATGGGCGGATTCGTGAACCAACTCCAGGTCTACGCACTGCTGGCCTTCTATCTCCTCGAGGTACGCAAACAAACCGGCGCGATCGTCAAGACGCTTTCGACAACCGGCATGCTTGAGAAGTTAGGAAAATTGTACAACGTCCCCGTTTACGAAACCGGCGTAGGCTTCAAATATGTGGCCCCTAAAATGATCGAAACCGACGCCATGATCGGGGGCGAAGAATCCGGCGGCTATGCTTTCCGCGGCAACGTTCCCGAACGAGACGGTATTCTGGCTGGCCTTTTCGTGTTGGATATGATGGTGAAACTCCAGCGCAAGCCCTCCGAACTGATCGACTTGCTTTTCAGCAAGGTAGGTCCCCATTACTACGATCGCGTCGATAGCTCCTTCTCGGGCGAGCGCGCCGACCGGGAGCAAAGGATTTTGGATGCCAAACCCGCCACCATCGGTGGTCTGAAAGTGACCAACCTCAACACGACCGACGGCTTCAAGTTCTCCCTTGAAGATGGCGGCTGGCTGCTGATCCGCTTTTCAGGCACTGAGCCGATTATGCGTGTTTACTGCGAAACAACCCATCAGGACAAGGTCCAGGCCATCTTGGCAGACGGGCAAAAAATTGCAGGATTGGCTGGATGACGACGGCTTTACTAACGGACACGCACTGTCACCTGAACCTTAACACATTTGTTGACGACCTCCCCGCAGTCATTGACCGTGCGGTTGCTCAAGGGGTGTATCGCATCCTGGTTCCAGGCATCGATTTGCCGTCCAGCCAGCTTGCCGTAGACCTTGCCGATCGATATCCAATGATCTACGCTGCTGTCGGGATTCACCCCAGCCACGCTACCGACTGGACAGACGAGACACTCGCTCGCCTCGAGGAACTATCCACTCACGACAAAGTGCTCGCCGTAGGAGAAATCGGTCTGGATTATTTCCGCGATCATTCCCCGCGCGACCACCAACAGCGCGTTTTGACCGCCCAGCTAGATTTAGCCGCCCGCCGTGGTCTCCCCGTGGTCCTCCACAACCGCGAATCCTTGACGGATTTATGGCGGATACTCACGGAATGGCATACTGGTCTTCGTGCGTCTCAATCGCCCATTGCCAACCGGCCTGGTGTCTTGCATTCGTATGACGGTGACGTGGCTTCAGCGAAACTGGCGATAAACATCGGGTTTTACATTGGCGTGAGCGGTCCGGTGACCTTCAAAAATGCCCTCGATCGTCAACAAGTAGTAGCATCTTTGCCTCTGGATTCGATACTGATCGAAACCGACGCCCCCTACCTCACCCCGCACCCGCTGAGAGGCAGGTGGCCGAACGAGCCTGCCTACACAATTCATATAGCCGAGAAGATTGCCAACCTTCACAACTTGCATCTAGACCACATTTGCCGTGTCACTGCCCAAAATGCAGCCCGGCTTTTTGCCTGGGAGTCGTGATTTGAACACCTCTGTTTCGTTTATTGTTCCTGTTCAAGATGATATCAACACCATCGAAGCGCTCATGCTCGCCCAGGCCGACCACTATCACGCCGACCTGGGTGCAGCTCTGAATCTGCTTTTATCCTCTGGCGGTAAGCGCATCCGCCCTGCATTGACTATGTTGTTAGGCAAGTTACTAAGCGCTGATCGTCAGCGTTTACTCTACATGGGCTCGGCTATCGAGCTGCTCCACACCGCGACTCTCGTCCATGACGATTTAATCGATGGTGCTCTTCTCCGCAGAGGAACGCCTACTCTTAACGCGCACTGGTCCTCCGGCGCCACGGTCCTCACAGGCGATTTTATATTCGCCCGCGCCGCCGAAATGGCCGCCTCGACCGATTCGATAGAGGTCATGAAGCTGTTCTCCCGCACCCTTTCCATCATCGTGAACGGAGAATTGACCCAGCTATTTTTGAACCGCTGTAAGGTAGACCGAGAAGGATACCTACAGCGCATCTATGCCAAGACCGCATCTTTATTCGAGACATCCGCCAAGTCTGCTGCCCTCATCAGCAACTGTCCCCCCGAGCAGGTTGAACTGGCTCGCCTTTTCGGCTACAACATCGGCCTGGCATTCCAAATCATAGACGACATGCTCGATTTCACCGCCGAACAATCCAAGCTAGGCAAACCGGTTGGCAGTGACTTGCGCCAGGGTATTGTCACCTTGCCCGCCATCCTTTTTGCCGAGCAAAACCCCAACGACCCTGATGCTCGTGCGCTCTTCGAAGGTATCTGTCTGGACGACCAGGACCACATGGAGCAACTCATCGCTCGCATCACTGGCAGCGATGCCATCCAGGCCAGCCACCGAGAAGCAAAGCAATACATCGAAACAGCTCTGGATGCCTTGCACCGGCTTCCTTACACCCCCGAACGGTCCGCGCTTGAAGATTTAGCGTATTATATTGTTCAACGAGAGTTCTAGGAGGTAGTTATGGACGTTTTTCCCCGCACGATGGTCGGCGGCATCAGCCTTCCCCGGTTGATTGTTGGCACCAACTGGTTCTTAGGCTACTCCCACACCAGTCTTGCGAAAGACAAATTCATCAAAGATTTGCAGACCCGCGAAAAGATCGTCAATATCATTTCCGTGTTCATGGAGTATGGCATTGATGCGGTCATGGGCCCGGTCTCTCCTCTACTCGACGAATCGATCAAAGAGGTTGAAAACCGCACCGGACGCCCCATTATTCGCATTTACACCCCGATCTTCAACATAAATCCTGGCGGAGATCCTCAGGCAGAACCGGAAGTGATGCTTGACCAATGCGCTCAATGGAAAGCCACATTCTGTTTGCCCCATCAATGTGTTACTGATGCGCTTCTTGATCGCCGCAGCAACACGATCCGCGACATCGATCGCTACACGAGAATGATCCGCGAACGTGGGATGATCCCCGGATTGTCCACTCACATGCCCGAATCGGTGGTCATTGCCGACCGCACAAACGCTGATGTTGAGACTTACATCCAGCTCTATAATGCCGCCGGCTTCTTGATGCAGGTTGAAGCAGATTGGGTCATGAACATCATCAAGAATGCAAAGAAACCAGTTATGACCATCAAGCCCCTCGCTGCCGGACGCCTGCTGCCCGTTGTAGGTCTGGCATTTGTCTGGAACACCATCCGCCCCCAGGATATGGTCACCATTGGTACAACCACTCCAGACGAAGCCCGCGAGAGCATCGAAATCTCCCTCGACTTGCTCACTCGTCAGGTTCCCGACTATGAGCTTCAAAAGACTCGCAGCAAGAAGTCGCTACTTTAAGAATTTATAACCACAAAAAAAGAGCGGCGCTTCTGCGCCGCTCTTTTTTTGTTTGTGGGTGCCTGGACGGTTTCGAACCCTCAACCTCCTGATCCACAGTCAGGCGCTCTGCCGTTGAGCTACAGGCACCATGCTTTGAGCGGGGGAGATTTTATCACGGACTGCCTGCTTACGCAAGCAGTTCTCCCAACCGCTCCGCCACCACTTCTCGGGAAACTGTCTCCTGGCTGCGTGATTCCAAATCCTTCACGGTTACCAGACCGGCCGATTCTTCGTCCGGGCCGGCGATGAGCACCCAGCGCGCTCCCATCCGATCGGCGAATTTCAACTGTTTCTGCAGCTTGGCTGCCTCGGGATAACAAACAGCATTGATACCCGCTTGGCGCAGCCTGCTCGCCAGTTCGATGCTGCCAGACATTCGTTCGGCGTCGAATACGGTCACCAGCACTTTTGAAGGGGTCTGCCGCAGTTGAGGGATCTTGCCATACTTTCCCAGCACAATGGTCGCCATCACGTCACCCATCGCAAAACCCACTCCTGGAAGCGGGTCGCCGCCTACTGCAGCGACAAGGTTATCATAATGCCCGCCTCCCAAAATTGAGCGACCACCATCCAGGTCCTTCGCCTCAAATACGATCCCGGTGTAATAATCCAGCCCGCGGATGATCTGAGGATCAAACCGCACGTAATCCATCAGGCCCATTTTTTCAAGCGCCGCAAAAGCTCTCACCAGTTCTTCGGATTTTCTCCACAACTCCTTGTCGCCCAAGAGCTGCTTCAATCCGGCAAATTGATCGCTGGTCAGCCCCTGCTCCAAAGCATATTTCTCCCATTCCTCAGCCCCCAGCTTATCTCGCCGGTCAATCACATGAAACACCACTTTGCGCTGTTCGCCAACTATTCCCAGAGCAGCCAGTTCGCCGTCCATCAACCGGCGGTTGTTGACCAGCAACTTTACTTCATTCCCGCTCAAACCCACTCGCTGGAAGAAAGTAGCACAAATCCCCATCAATTCCGCATCTGCCTCCGGCGAGCTCACCCCAATCAAATCGATGTTCCACTGGAAAAACTCACGTGTCCGTCCCTTTTGTGGGCGTTCATAACGCCAGAACGGGCCAAACGACCACCAACGCAAGGGATAAGCCAACTCGTTCTGCTTCTGAGCCACCATCCGTGCCAGGGTCGGGGTCAATTCTGGGCGCAACGTAATTGGATCACCGCCCCGATCCTCAAACACAAAAGCCTGTTCACGCACCAATTCTTCTCCCGATTTCGCTGCATATAAATCGATGCGCTCTAAAATCGGGCCTTCATACTCATGGTAACCATAAAGCTCTGAAACAGACCGCAGGGTCTGGTACAGCCATGTTCGAACTCCCATTTCCTCGGGATAAAAATCGCGCGTGCCTTTGACGGCCGGTACAATGTTTTTCATAATTCCTCGCTTCCTTGCCGGTATTTTAACATAGGACAGCCTACTTCTACCAAAATTAACCAGCAAACTTCTCCCCGCCGTCGAAGAAAATTCGGGACATTAACAACTGGCGTGATGCTATCCAGGTTGTTGGGATTGAGGGTGGCTTGCACCATTCTCTCCCCTCAATTACTCCAGCGAACTCGGCATCTTCGCGAGTACCAAAATCCTGGCTTTTTGGGATCTGCCTTCGTACCGCATTTTGGGGTGTGAGAGAGGCTTCGCCTCTCTCACACCCCAAAATGCGGATTTCACCACGCCGATTCCCAATGATCCAAAATTCTGGTCACCTCCAAAACTGGCTGAGTAGTTATGATTAAGGTACAATTGAATCAAACCATCCGTATTCCAAACTCGAGAATACCTAATGAATATTGAGGAATTAACGACGATCGTCAACGGCACACTCATTACTGAGCCATTAAACCTGAAGCGTCAGGTCAAGGGTGCCTTCGCCGCCGACTTAATGTCAGATGTGCTGGCATCCATCCAACCTGATGCAGTCCTCGTTACCGGACTTTGTAATCCTCAGGTCGTCAGGACGGCTCACATGGCTGATGTCGTCGCCATTGTTCTCGTCCGTGGAAAACGAGCCCACCCCGAGACAATTGAGCTCGCCAACGAAGAAGGCATTCCAATCATCTGCACGCCCTTTGGCATGTTCGAAACATGCTCCCGCCTTCAAATCGCCGGATTGGCGAGCCTGGAACAGGCAGTTCCGCCAGACATGGCCCAAAATGACTAGTACCCATCGGGGCAAAGGAACACAACCATGATCCCCGATAACGCCTCATCCTCAGGGCATACCATCACCGACCAGGAAGCGACCAACATCACTCGCACCGAAGAGCTCGCCTACGAGCTCAAGGTCGAAGAGGTGATGACCCACAAGGTAAAAGCGCTCTCCCCAGACATTCCCATGCATTCTGCGCTTGAACTTTTCCGTACGGAGCGCATATCGGGCGCTCCGGTCTCGGAAAATGGAATACTCGTCGGTGTCATCAGTTTGGAAGATCTGATCCGCTGCATGACAGCCAATGACCTAGACTCGCTGGTCGCGGATTACATGTCCACCAACACAGTAACTATCCGGCCTACCGATCCGGTCATTGAAGCACTAAAGTTATTTGTTTCCACCCGGCACGGGCGGCTTCCGGTCGTTGATCAAGATATGCGCCTACTTGGCATCTTGACCAAAGGCGACATCAGTATGGGACTGTTGAACGCTCTACAACAGGATTACCAGGCCGAAGAAGTTCGCCGTTACCGGGCCAGTCATCTTTTTGAAGACATCATATCCGATCGCACCAGCCTCATTCTTCGCTACCATATCAAACCGCGCGATTTCACTCGAGGCGGAGCCGCTTCCAGCAATATCAAGAAAGCGCTTCTGCGATTGGGAGCCACACCACAAATCGCCCGCCGGTGCGGCATCGCCATCTACGAAGCCGAGATGAATCTCATTATCCATACCAGCAGCGGCGGTATCCTCCGAGTCGAAATTGAGCCCCACCAGATTTCCATCGATGTCAGCGACGATGGTCCCGGCATCAAAGATGTCGACCTGGCCATGAAACCCGGATGGTCCACAGCCAGCGAGGAGATCCGTGAGTTGGGCTTCGGCGCAGGGATGGGCCTGGTGAATATTTCTCGCTGTGTAGACAGCATGAAATTAGAATCAGTGTACGGAAAAGGTACCCGCTTACGCATGAGAATTTTCATGAATCAGGCCGACACGGTCGGCGAAGGATACACCTCAAAGAAGGAGCCTGTTTGACCCATGAACCTCGCTGACATCGCCCGCCAACTCAACCTGACCTTATTGACAGAGCCCAAAGACCTCACCGAAATAATTCCCAGTTCAGGGTATGCCTCGGATATGCTAAGTTGCGTGATGACCGGCGCATCTCGTCAGGGCATCTGGATTACGCTTCAGGCTCACTCAAACATTGTTGCCGTAGCGGCGCTTCTCGACCTGTCGGCAGTCATCATTACCGAAGGCGCCATGCCCGATCCCGGAATTATCGAAAAAGCCAATGAGAAAGGCGTCACCCTATTTTCAACCCTTCTGCCCACTTTCACCATCGCCGGCCAGTTATGGGCATTGGGGCTGCGATCTGAATAATCCCCCTACAAAATTGGATTTACTTTGATAACTCTGCGCGCCGAACTTCACGTTCACACGGTCTTATCACCTTGCGCAGATGTTGAGATGATTCCACCCCTGATTATCGAAAAAGCAGTGTCGGACGGGATCAATCTGCTTGCCATCACGGATCACAATTCCACCGCCAACATCGCGGCAGTTCGCTCCGCAGCGCATGGCACTGATATTACCGTCCTTCCCGGCATGGAGTTGCAAACCGCTGAAGAAATTCATGTAATATGCCTTTTTGATGAGCTGGAACAGGCTTATGCCTTCCAAAAAATTGTTGACCTAAATCTCCCTCCTTTGCCCAATAATATCGATTTCTTTGGTGAGCAATTTGTTGTCGATGAAACCGGCGATTTTCTCCGCCGAGAAGAACGACTTCTGCTCGCCTCAACCGCCATCTCTTTGTCTGAGGCCTGGGAAGCCGTCACCCAACTGGGCGGATTGCTCATCCCCGCTCACGTCAATCGCAAGGCCTATGGTCTCATTCCAACGCTCGGGTTTGTCCCAACCGACATTCCCATAGATATCTTAGAGATATCTTCGCACCTTCGCCCCGATCAAGTTGTGGCGACCTTTCCCCAGGTTGCAGGCTACCCACTCATCCAATCCGGAGATGCCCACTTTCTGGAAGACATTCTTGCCCTAAACAACCTCACACTCGAAAAACCAACAATATCGGAAGTTCGTAAGGCCATTTTACACATCGGCGATAGGACACATACGATCTTGCCGCATACGCCAGGCCAAACTGGATAGTTAATTCCGAATTGACAACCCTCACCAGTTTAGGTGACATTTGGTAATTGACCGATTTCCACATCCGCGGGTAGACTTAGTGTTGATTAAATACAATCAAATCATACTGAGTATGTCTTAATTCTGTCTTTGGAGCCGTTTATGCTCGACACTATGAATGCCTTAAAAAATGATCCGATTGAAAACCCCGAAACTCGTGCCGTAATTGACCGTATCCTGGAGACCAACAAAAACCTTCCGGGTGGTTTGATGGTCATTCTTAATGAAATTCAAACCCAGGTAGGCTTCATCTCCGAAACCGTCCAGCGCTATGTCGCGAACAAAATGCATATCCCTGTGACAACCATTCACGGGGTTGTTTCGTTCTATTCGTTTTTTACCACCACACCCCGTGGAAAGCACACCATCAAATTCTGTATGGGCACTGCTTGCTACGTTGGCGGTATGCCACAACTCATCGACAAAGCTAAGCAAATCCTCGGAGTAGAACCCGGTCAAACCACCCCCGATGGAATGATCACCCTGGAGCTTTGCCGCTGCGTGGGTGCTTGCAGCCAGGCCCCCGTCATCGTCGTTGACGAAGACAGCCACGGCCGCCTGCGCCCCAACAAGCTCCCCGCTCTTCTCCGTACCGTTCAGGAACTGGAAAAGTAGTCGTCTTGAGAGAACTGGCGCTGCACTTACTTGATATTGCCCACAATAGCGTGTCGGCTCGCGCGAAAAACATCGAAATTTCAGTGCTTGAAGACAGCGCAACCGATCGACTTGAAATCACAATAGAAGATGATGGGATCGGGATGGACGCCGAAACTGTCCAACAAGTAACTGATCCGTTCTTTACCAGTAGAACAACTCGCAACGTGGGACTAGGCATTCCCCTTCTCAAAGCTGCCGCTGAAGCCAGTGAGGGTGGATTGACCCTCACCTCTACGCCGGGCATTGGCACCCGCTTAAAAGTAGAATTTCAGCGTAGCCACATTGACCGTATGCCCATGGGTGACCTCCCAGGCACAGTTTTATCGTTGATCGTTGGTTGCCCTCAAGTTCATTGGAAACTTTACTACCAGATGGACAACCAGGTTTTTGAATTTGATGACGCAATGTTAAAAAAAGAACTAGAAGGCATTCCCCTAACCGAGCCCGTGGTTTTGAACTACCTCAGGCAAACGTTGGAGGAAGGTATTGGTAGCCTTCATCCAACTGAATGAATAACCTATTTTTGCTTCTCATCAGGAGAGTAGTATGGACAAAGTAAAGACCCTCGAAGATCTGAAGAAATTACGCCAGGAAGCCCTTGAAAAACGCAAGGTTAAATCTGCAACCGGCGAAATTCAAATTGTGGTTGGGATGGGAACCGTTGGTATCGCTGCCGGTGCTCGCGAAACCCTCAAAGCCATTCTGGATTATGTTGAACAAAACTCTCTCAGTGACATCATCGTCCGCCAAACCGGTAATATCGGTTTGGATTCCTACGAACCCATCGTTCAGGTCATCGTTGGCGAACAACCCAAAGTTACCTATGGACGTGTCACCCCCGATGTCGCCCGCCGCATTATGAAAGAACACGTTCTTGGCGGAGTCGTTGTAAAAGAAAACGCAATCGAAAGTTAATTTCCGATTCGGCGATCCGCTCGATCAAATAGAATATTTCAAGGTGTACTATGGCTTTTTTCCGATCTCACGTATTGGTATCTGTTGACCCTGAATGCTTAACAAGAGGCGCTCACGAAGTAATCGATGCTCTGCACGATGAACTTGTTGCTCAAGGTTTAATTGACGAAGTACAAGTTCTCGAAACCTCTCGCATCGGTGACCCGATCACCTTTGGTCCCGATTTGATGGTTTACCCCGAGGGAGTCCACTACGCTTGCTTGACTGCCGACGACATTCCCTATTTGGTCGAAGAGCACTTCCTCAAAGGCCGCCCCGTTGAAAAATTCCGCGCTCAGGAACGCACGATTGCTGATGAAGAATTAAGCGCTCCTACAGCCAAAGAAGTCCGTGTCGTTCTCCGCAACTGCGGCAAGATTGACCCGAACAACATCGAAGACTACATCGCCGAAGACGGTTACCTTGCCTTAGGGCAGGTCCTGACCGAAATGGCGCCCGACCAGGTGATTGAAAACGTTCTTGCCTCCGGTCTGGCTGGTCGTGGTGGCGCTGGATTCCCCGCGGGAAAGAAATGGCAGTTCGCTCGCGCCAGCGCGGGTGATGTCAAATACGTTATCTGCAATGCAGACGAAGGCGACCCGGGTGCGTTCATGAACCGGCGCGTGCTCGAGTCCGATCCCCACGCTGTTCTCGAAGGCATGACCATCGCCGCTTATGCTATCGGCTCTTCACAAGGTTACATCTACTGCCGTGCCGAATACCCCATCGCCGTCAAAACGCTAAATGTCGCCATCAAGCAAGCTCGTGAATTCGGCTTCCTTGGAAAGAACATCCTCGGCACCGGTTTCGACTTTGATCTGGAAGTCCGCCAGGGCGCCGGCGCATTCGTCTGCGGCGAAGAAACAGCCCTCATGGCTTCTATCGAAGGAAAACGCGGCGAGCCTCGTCCTCGCCCACCTTTCCCCGCCGTATCAGGTCTTTGGGCCAAACCCTCAAACATCAACAACGTTGAGACCTATGCCAACGTCCCCCAAATCATCCTCCGCGGAGCCGAATGGTACGCTGCCTTTGGCACTGAACGCAGCAAAGGAACAAAGACCTTTGCTTTGGCCGGTGACGTGAAGAAAACCGGTCTTATTGAAGTGCCGTTTGGCATCACGCTTCGCGAAATCGTTTACGATGTTGGTGGTGGCATTAAAGATAACAAGAATTTCAAAGCCATCCAAACCGGTGGTCCCATGGGCGGCTGCTTGCCCGAGGAATACCTTGACCTGCCTATGGATTATCAGGAACTGGCCAAAGCCGGCTCCATCATGGGCTCGGGCGGCCTGGTCGTCATGGACTCCGAAACCTGCATGGTCGATATTGCCCGTTTCTTCATGGAATTCACTCAGGAAGAATCTTGCGGTAAATGCGTCCCCTGCCGCATTGGCACCCGGCGCATTCTAGAAATTTTGCAGGGCATCTGCGAAGGCCGTGGTCAGGAAGGCGACATTGAAATGTTGGAAAATCTGTGCGCCTACACCACCAAAGCCAGCTTGTGCGGCTTGGGCCAGGGCGCGCCTAATCCCGTGATTAGCACCATCAAGCATTTCCGCCATGAATACGAAGCGCACATCAAAGAAAAACGCTGCCCAGCCAAAGTCTGTCGCTCTCTGATCTCTTACGAAATCATGCCGGATACCTGCACAGGCTGCACAGTGTGCGCTCGTAACTGCCCCGTCAACGCCATCACTGGCGAGCGCCGTCAGCCTCATGTCATCGACCCCGATACCTGCATCCGCTGTGGCATTTGTATGCAAGTCTGCAATTTCAACGCGATTGTGATTAACTAGCACTTTGTAAAAGCTCATATTTATTGGTTTGGCACTCTCCAATCAAGGCTATCTAGCCTTTCATACCCCTGCTTTTCCTGGTAGAGCATGAAGGAGGACCATGACCATCGAACCGAAAAACGGCAAGGCCGCCATCGAAGTTGTTCAATCCATTGTTGAGCGTCGCGGCGCGCATCGGGATGAACTTATCCCGATATTAAACGATGTTAATCGCCAGATCGGTTATTTGCCGGCAGCGGCTCTGGAAGAAGTGGCGCGCCTAGTTCAACTGCCCAAAAGTCGGGTTTTCTCCGTTGCCACTTTTTATCACATGCTTTCCACCCAGGAAACAGGACGGCATATTGTCCTCTTTTGTGAAAGTGCTCCCTGCCATGTTGTGGGTGGACGAGAAGTATGGAAGAAACTCCAACAGGAGTTAAAGCTCGAGCCAGGCCAAACCAGCCCCGATAAAAAATGGTCTTTGGTCACGGTAAGCTGCCTGGGCGTGTGCGGCGTCGGCCCCGTCATCGTCATTGATGATGAGATCCACGGGAACGTCACCCCTGAAATGGTCCCTGACATTCTTTCTCGCTACAGCTAGGAGGACGCCATGAAAGTTTACCGATCCATGGTCTTGGTCTCAGGCGATCCCCAAAGCCTTCGCCTGGGTGCAGAAGCGATTTATCAACAGTTGCTTGCAGAAATTCGCCGCCTAAACCTGGAAGACGAGATTTCGGTCTCGATGGTTGGAACCTTAGGCCGTCATGACGTCTACCCGCTGGTTGTTATCTATCCTGAAGCCATAACATACGGGCCGGTCAAAGTCTCAGATGTCGCCGAAATTGTCGAAGAGCATCTTTTTAAGGGTCGCATTGTCGCCGGATTGCAGGCTTCCGCTCACGAGTTGTCCGGTCGCATCACCTGGCTTTCCACCCGCAAAGGCACCTTACCTGCTGAATACCGGATTGTCCTCGAGCGCGCCGGTTTGATTGATCCATCCAGCATCGAAGACTACATCCTAAATGACGGGTATTCAGCCCTCGGTAAAGTGCTCACTGAGACGACTCCTGCTGATGTGATCAAAGAGCTTCAAGCTTCCGGTCTCAAAGGACGCGGCGGAGCCGGCTTCCCTACAGGTTTAAAGTGGGGTTTCGTTGCCAAAGCGCCCGGAAGCCCCAAATATGTCATCTGCAATGCCGACGAGTCCGAGCCTGGCACCTTCAAAGACCGGGTAATCATTGAGGGCGACCCGCACAGCATCGTCGAAGCCATGACCATTGCCGCGTACGCAGTTGGCGCCAGCGAAGGGTACGTGTATGTTCGCGGCGAGTACGCGCTGGCACAAGAGCGCCTGATCCTTGCGATTGAACAAGCCCACCAGTATGGCTTCTTGGGCGAAAATATCTTTGGGACCAATTTCAGCTTCACAATTCACGTTCACTCCGGAGCTGGGGCTTACGTTTGCGGCGAAGAGACCGCCCTGATCGAATCCATTGAGGGCAAACGCGGCGAGCCTCGTTCCCGCCCGCCCTATCCCACCACAAATGGCCTGTGGAACAAACCAACACTGGTCAATAACGTTGAAACCCTCGCAAACGTCCCGCCCATCATCCGTCACGGCGCTGCCTGGTACAAGGCAATCGGCACGCCTTCCAGTCCCGGCACCAAGACCTACACCATCATGGGCAATGTTAACGTGACCGGCATCATTGAAGTCCCGATGGGTATCACCCTTCGCGAAGTCATCGCCATCTACGCCAAGGGCATGAAGAACGGAGCCAATTTCAAACTTGCTCAGACCGGTGGCTCAAGCGGATCGGTCATACCTGCCAGCTTGCAAGACACCCCCATGGATTTCGATTCCTTCAATAAAGCAGGTGTGTCCCTTGGCTCTGGCGCCCTCCTTATCTGCGACGAGGATACATGCGTGGTTGACCTGGCCAGAGTGTTGCTCAACTTCTTCCGTTCCGAAAGTTGCGGAAAATGCACTCCTTGCCGGATTGGAACACAACGTGCGCATGAAATCCTCACGCGTATCTCCGAAGGCCAGGGCAAAATGAAGGATCTGGACGAACTGGTTTTACTCGCCGATAACATGGCAACGCTTTCAAATTGTGGCCTCGGTCAAGCGTCGGGCACCCCCATCCGTGACATTCTAAAATACTTCCGCGCCGAAGTCGAAGCTCACATCCGATTAGGTGTCTGCCCTGCGGGCATCTGTCCGATGCGTGAAAAGACACCCGTACCGGCAAGTGCATAAGAATCTCTCAATAAAGCACCCCCGGTTCGATCGAACCGGGGGTTTTCTTTACACGATTATTGAGTCTTTGTATCACCCATCCTTGGTGACAATTGGCAAAGCCCCCGGTGACGCATAGCACTTA
>CAZMMI010000001.1:0-67337 GCA_964567255.1 uncultured Anaerolinea sp. | reverse complement strand
ACGATAAGAGATGCCGAGTTTATGGGCATAGGTGCTCAATTTCATATCCTGATAAGAGGGGTGGACATGGGCAAAAAAAATCGTAACCTGGTCGTAACCTGGACGGCAACATATCCGAGAAAAACGTAACGTGGCGATTTTTGGCGTATCTTGATCGTAACGTGAACGTAACATGGGCTTGCCATGTCTACCCCCCCCTGATAATAGTACAAATGTTCTTTTTCGTCAATGTATGCACACTAAACAAATAATCAAATTCGATACTCCAACCAACTGCTGAGGCATTTTATCAAAACGCCACCAATCCCTCACCGCGGGCTCAACCACGTTAAATCCTAGAGCCTCATTTGCCAAAAAGAGGATTTCAGGATATGATGATTATAGTATTGTCTGTACAATTACAAACTCGGCGCTCGAGTTGCACCTTGGGTATTTCCTGGATGTAAGAGTAAAGATGAACAGAAGTACCTATTGAGGCAAAAATGTTGATCCGCTACACCTGCAGAGATATGGGCCTGAAGTGTCCTTTTGTGTTCAAAGGCGAAACCATGGAAGAAGTCGTCAAGAAAGCCCTGGAACACGTTCGCGAAAAACACGCCGATGAATTCAACGGCATCCATTCGCCCGCCGAAATCGAACAGATGGAACATTCTCTGATGCGCTCCACGCGGGTTGTTCCAGATTAACTTCAAAGAAGCCGCGTCCCCACAACGGCTTATGATTGCAGATGCTTGCTAGCCAAATAAGCCAGACTTAGAGCTTACGCTTGTTTGCGCAGGCAGGCAGATAACTGATAACTATTTAAGAGGTTCTTACAGAGACATGTAAAGCCTTATTTCCATATGATTTCACAGGGGGTACCTTGCGTGAAGGAGTAAATGAATCGACATGTTTAACCGAATCCTAATCCCCCTGGACGGGTCTGCACTGGCAGAACGAGCTATCCCCCACGCCGAACAATTTGCGCGTATCTTTGGATCAAGCATTACCTTGTTGCAGGTTCTCGATCCCACCTCCTATCACGAAAATCCCAACCCCGTTGATCCATTGAACTGGCAAATCCGTAAAGCCGAGGCCGATTTGTACATGAACGGGATAGCAACACGGCTACGCGAAAGCCTGCGTTCGGACGCCTTATCCACCCACGCACAAAGCGGATCTCCATCTGTGGGTGATAAAGAGATCCGTGTTGAGTATGCCCTGCGCGAAGGAAAAACGGCGGAAAATATCGTCAACTTCGCTCACTCAGAAAACATCGATTTGCTAGTCATCAGCACGCATGGATCAGGTGGTTTGAGTCGCTGGAACATTAGCAGCGTCACCGAGAAAGTGGTCAATCTGATCTATCTGCCCGTACTCATCATCCGCGCTTACCAACAACTCAATCCAGAAGAGCCCAGAATTCACTACCGCCGCATTCTCCTGCCGATCGACAGCTCGCGGCGCGCAGAATGTGCCCTTCCCGCCGGGATCGCACTGGCCCGCGGAAAAATTCTCGATGGGTCTGATGCGGAAACGAGTTCTCGAGAAACGCAGCAAGATTCACCCCTTCACACAAAACTCACCCTCGCTGCCGTCATCAAACCTCCAGAGCTTCCAATCCCCGAACCTCACCCTGCCGAAATTACGCAGCTCTCAGAACAATTAATCCACATCAGCCGTTATGCTGTAAATAATTATCTGAACGAGTTAAAAGAACGCCTGCCTGTTGATTGCGAAACCTGTGTTTTAGAGAACAGCAGTATATCTGCCGCCATTGAAGGCCTGGCTAACCAGGAGGAAGACATCGACCTGGTTGTGCTGTGTGCCCACGGTTACACAGGGCAGTCTACCTGGCCTTATGGGAGTGTCGCGCGCAATTACATGGAACACGGCAGCAAACCTGTCTTGATCGTCCAGGATGTACTGCGCTCCCAGGTCCGGCCAACCGCCGCGGAGATCGCCGCCGAAAAATCCGGGAGACGCTGAAAATGGCGAGAGATGCAGATCTCTGGGGACAGGAACGTTCCAGCCCCGAAAATTCACCTCCCCCGACGACATCCCTTCTTCAAAGTTTGGTGACTTCCCTCGCGGAGAGTTTTCAATCCGCCAGTCGTGAAATATCTAAGCGAGAATTGGCCATGATACTGCAAGGGCGAGACCTGGCAGGGCGCGATTTGGACGCGTACGAATCATGGCTGAGTGAAGCACACAGCTATTTCCGGGAAGCTTCAAACCACGATCTGACCCTGACCTACGCCTCAGAGTGGATCCTGGATAATTACTATATTATTCGCCAGGCCCTACGGCAAATCGGCGAAGATTTGCCGTCTGGTTATTACCAGCAGTTGCCTAAACTGACCGGCGATCCATTAAAGGGTTTGCCGCGCGTCTACGCGATCGCCCGCACCATCCTCGCGCACCAGAATTTCTTGCTCAATCCGATTGATCTCGAGACGATCCTGATCCAATTGCAGGACCAGGTTCATCTTACGATGGGCGAACTTTGGGCCCTGCCCATCTTTTTGCGCTACAGTTGTATCGAAACACTGGCTCACGAACTCGCCGGGGTAATCCAACCCAAAGAATCTCCTCGCCTGCCCGTTTATCCGCCGCAGCTGCCGGGATCCGCCGGCATAGACCAGAGCGACCCAAACTCAACCGATAACCATATTGTAGCCAATATTGTTCTCAGCCTGCGCACAATCTCTGAACAGAATTGGAGCGATTTCTTTGAGAATGTCAGCCGCCTGGAACAAATTCTGCGGCAAGACCCTTCTGGAATTTATCCGTTGATGGATTTCAGGACTCGCGACATTTACCGAAAAGAGATAGAAAAGCTCGCCTTTGCGACCAATCGCGAAGAGGACGAGCTGGCCGGTGTGACACTCGAATTGGCGCGCAACAATTACGTCACCCTGCCAAAATCGGCGGCGATTTCGACCAGACTAAACCAGTTTGAGGGATCTGCCGTCGGCACGCGCGACCACGTAGGCGAATACTTGCTTGGAGCAAGCCGAACCGAGCTGGAAGAACGCATCGGTTACCGTCCCGATCTCAAGACAACCCTAAAGCGCTGGCTGTTCCGCCATTCCAGTACCCTCTATTTCTGCATGATTCTTTCGATGGCGGTATTGGCCTATCTAGCCCTGGCACAGATAATGAGCCTGCCCAGTTATCTGGTCGCTTCAACAACCATCCAGAAAATCATCCTCGCCATCATCGGAATTGCCCTGCCCATTCCCATTCTCACCGCTGCCGCCAGCCTGACGAACTGGATCGTGACGTTATCGGTCCGCCCCCGCATTTTACCCAAATTGCAATTCAAAGACGGAATCCCCGATCGATTCCAAACGATGATCGTGGTTCCTGCACTAATCACCAGCCGTGAGGAAATCGACCATCTCACCAATCAGCTCGAAATGCATTATCTTCGCAACCCTGAAGCAGGTCTGCTGTTCGCTCTACTGACCGATTTTCCCGACGCAGACAGCGAAACGCAGCCGGATGATGAAGAGCTATTAGCTTACGCTATATCCTCCATTAAGAACCTGAACGACAAGTATAAAAACCGGCTTCAATCCGACTCTCTTTCTGGAGCACAGCGATCTTTTTACTTGCTTCACCGCAAACGGTTGTGGAATCCGTCAGAAAGAAAGTGGATGGGATGGGAACGCAAACGCGGCAAACTGCACGAGATGAACAACCTGTTACGTAGTTCACTCCATAGCAGTACGGACCTGTCTTTTTCGAAGGTCACCCGAGATATGGGCGGATTGGATGCATTACAGCACGTCCGATTTGTCATCACGCTGGACGCTGACACCGTCTTGCCGCGGGGAGCCGCCCGGCGGCTGGCAGGCACCCTGGCCCACCCCTTGAACCGGGCCAGGTTCAATGACGCAACAGGGCAGGTCACATCCGGCTATACCATTCTGCAGCCACGTATGGAGATCCACCCAAGAAGCATCAACTATTCCTGGTTCACCCGCATCTTTGCCGGGGATTCTGGCCTGGATCTATACACCCGGTCAGTTTCCGACGCTTACCAGGATCTTTTTGGCGAGGGCAGTTATGTGGGCAAAGGGATCTACGATGTAGACGCCTTCGAGCGCAGCGTCGAAAAACACATCCCTGAAAACAGCGTGCTCAGTCACGATCTTCTTGAAGGATTAATGGGACGCGCCGCATTGGTTACGGACATCACCATGATCGAGGATTACCCCACCAACTACCCTGTTCAGATCATGCGCCAGCGTCGCTGGATTCGCGGAGATTGGCAACTGCTCCCCTGGCTATTGAATGCCAGGAAGTTTGGGGTAACATTCTCGGCCATTGACCGCTGGAAGATCATTGACAACTTGCTCCGCTCCATGCTTATGCCAGCTCTTACGCTGATCTTCAGTGCAGGGATGTTGTTCCTGCCGGTTCATGCCGGGATCTGGTTAGGCATTGTACTGACAGCTCTGGCAATACCGATCATCACCAGTACGGTCACCAGTATTATTCAAGCGATGCGGGGTACAAATATTGGCGCCGCCTTCAGGTCGATGGGCCCCAATTTTCTACGCTGGGCACTGGCAATCGTCTTTCTGCCTTACGAAGCTTATGTAAACCTGGATGCCATTTTCACCACCCTGTACCGGTTGGTTATTAGCCATCGCTACCTTCTGCAGTGGACCACTGCCGCTCAAACGGCCAAACTATTCGGCCTGCGAACTCGCCGGAATGCCGCCTGGCTGAAAATGAGTATAACGACGTTATTTTCCCTGGCTCTCGCTGTGGGAATCCAGCTCATCCATAGGCCTGCCGGATCTGGCCCGGCACCTGCCCTGATCATATCATCCCCTGTTCTGTTGCTCTGGCTTATCGCTCCGCTTGTGGCGCGATGGATCAGTCAACCAATTCGGGTTCGTAAAGTACCTTTAAGTGAAGAGCAAGAGGTCCTTTTGCGCCAGGTGATCCGGCGCACCTGGGGTTTCTTTGAGCGCTTCGTCGGCCCAGAAGATCATTGGCTGCCCCCCGACCATTTTCAAGAGTCCCCGGTTGGCATGACTGCCCACCAAACTTCGCCCACAAATATCGGGCTGCTGTTAACCTCTACATTAGCTGCCTATGACTTCGGCTATCTCGATCAGTTAGGACTGGTAACCCGCCTATCTACCACCATGGATTCGCTTGGCCAGCTGCAACGCTTCCGCGGGCACTTCCTGAACTGGTATGACACGCTGTCCCTCGAGCCCCTTACCCCGCGCTATATATCTACCGTCGACAGCGGTAACCTTGCCGCCAGCCTCATCATAACCGCTCAGGCCTGTCAAACAATGCCGGATGAACCTGTTTTTCGTTGGGATTTGTGGCAAGGTTATTTGGATACACTCTCCAACCTATCCGAGACGCTGACCGGCATGAAAAAGGATGAATTCGCCCAGCAAGTTGAAGAGATTAACCTCGAAATCGCCGCGATACGCGACAAAATCCTGGCTGTCCGGGATGAACCCCGCCAATGGTACGCTGTTTTCATGAATGTGAGCGGACCTTTCTGGCAGGACCTTTCAGGACGATTGATGGAATTGGTCAAAGTCGGCAGTTCTGCGTTCGATCTCGCCACACTGCGCAAGCTGCAAGAGGTCGCAGCGCAAGTTGAACGTCTACACCTGGCTGTCCAGCGCACGCTTTCCGAACTGATTCTCTGGATTCCACGGATGGAACACCCCCCTGCGCTGTTATTAGAAGACCTATATGTTGAGGAGTTCGGAGCATTGCGGGACAGTTTGCCTTACAACCCGCGCCTCAATCGGATTCGCGATCACAGCAAAGACAGCCTCACCCAAATCGACATTTTGCGCGAACTTCTGAAAAATCACCAGGATCTTTCATTGCCAGAATCAGGACCAGGCCACGAAGCAATTCGTTGGCTAGATGCACTCGCTCAGGATTTGACCCAGGCCTCGATCAATGCGAATCTATTGCTGGTTGGATTCTCTCAGATTTCCACCAGAGCAGAGCAATTTGTGAACGAGATGGATTTTCAGTTCCTTTATCATCCCCAGCGGCGTGTGTTCCACATCGGTTATAACCTGGACGCCGGGCAACTGGATAATAATTATTATGATCTCCTGGCATCTGAGGCCCGAATTGCCTCATTCGTCGCCATTGCCAAGGGGGATGTGCCCCAATCGCACTGGCTGCAACTTGGCCGGCCGTTGACGCGGGTAGAGGGAGCGCACGTTTTGCTCTCCTGGAGCGCCACCATGTTTGAATACCTGATGCCCCATCTCTTCCTGCGCTCCTATCCTGGTACCTTGCTGGCCGACAGCACCCAGGGTGCGGTGCTCAAACAAATCGCTTATGGCAAAGAGAAAAATGTTCCTTGGGGAATCTCCGAATCCGGCTTCTACCGCTTTGATGCGAATCAAAATTATCAATATCGCGCCTTTGGGGTGCCGGGTCTAGGCTTCAAACGCGGATTGGGCGATGACCTCGTCATTGCGCCTTATGCCTCTCTCATCGCGATCGATTTCAACCCCCAGGCTGTGCTGCGCAACCTCGCGGAATTGATCGATTACAACATGGTCGGTTTGTACGGTTTCTACGAGTCGATTGATTTTACGTCGGACCGGCTACTCCTGGACCAACCCCTGGCAGTCGTCAGTGAGTATATGGCCCATCACCAGGGAATGATCATGATGGCAATGGCCAACTTCTTCCACAAGAATATCATGGTCCGCCGGATGCACAGCGATCCTCGCATCCAAAGCGTAGAACTGCTGCTCCAGGAACAGATCCCCGTTGCTGTCCCCTTACAAGATCCCTATGCCGAAGATGTCAAGGGAGTGCGGCGTTTGACATCTGGTCCAGTGGAAATTACCCCCTGGAAAGTCCCAGTGCAGACTCCCATTCCCCAACTCAATCTGCTTTCCAACGGCAGTTACAATGTACTGCTTTCCAATATGGGAGGTGGGTATAGTTCCTGGCGCGATATTTCGTTGACCCGCTGGCAGCCCGACGGCGTCCTGGATTCATGGGGCACCTGGGTATATATCCAGGAATTGTACAAAAACATGCCAGGCAACACCTCCCCTTGGTCGGCTGGACACCAACCCATACCAGGCAACCCGGAAAACATGCAAACTACCTTCTTCGCTCATATGGCGGTCTACCGCCGTACGCAAAACGGCATCACCTCAACGATGGAAGTAACGGTAGCCCCCGACGATCCGGTAGAAATCCGCCGGCTGCACCTGCACAATAACAAAGGAAGACCCCGAACACTGCGCCTGACCTCCTACGGCGAGGTGATTCTGGCCCCTCAGGCTGCCGATGCTCGCCACCCGGCTTTCAATAAGCTGTTTATAGAAAGCGAGTTCGTGCCAGAGCTCAACTTACAAATTTTCCGCCGCCGCCCGCGGTCCAATGAAGAAACATCCTTCCTGGTGGGGCACATGCTTGTGGTGGAGGGTAGCCAGGCGGCCGTAAGACACGAGGCCGACCGAAATCGCTTTATTGGCCGCAACCACACCTTGCGAAAACCAAGTGCCTTATCCTCAACCCAGTACCTGACGGGCACCCCGGCGGCCACGCTCGACCCGATTTTCGCTCTGGGGCAAGAGATTGAACTGCCCCCCCACGAAGGCGCAGACCTGGCTTACCTGACCTTTGCGGGTGAAAGCCGAGAGGAAATACTTGCACTGGCCGGGCGCTTTGCAAGCTGGATTCTCATCGATCGCTCCTTCCACCAGGCAGATATAGCCGCCCAGGCCTGGCTGGGCAAGCAAGAAATTACCACCCGAACGTTCCAAGACATGCTGCAGACCCTCTCGGCGCTGGTTTATCCATTCAAGGCGGTCCGCGCTGCGCCAGAAACGATCGCCGCCAACCGGCTTGGACAAGCCGGGTTATGGCGTTTTGGCATTTCCGGCGATTATCCCATTCTCCTCGTTGAATTGGACAACCTCAAGCAGGCAGACCTGGTGAGTGAAGTGCTTCAGGTCCACAAATACTTGCGAGACCGCCGCTTTATGGCGGACGTAGTAATCCTCAATTGCCAGCAGTCCAATTACGGTGCTGAACTGCATGGGATGCTCTACCGGTTAGTTAGTAAGTTAAATGGAGAAGGTTGGCTGAATCAGCGCGGCGGAATCTTCATTCTTTACGGAGACCAGTTAACATCCGAAGAACGGATTTTGCTTCAAACGGCATCGCGTGTCTTGCTCCGCGGTGAGAATGGCGCTTTGGGCAGTCAAATGCCGGGCTATTCTATCCCTGTGCACCATCTCCCTGCATTTACACCCACTCGCCCGCCAGAAGATAAACCGGGCGCGGACAATCCTCCGAATGCCTTCCCATTAGAAACCAAGGATGGCCTGAAATTCCACAATGGGTTCGGAGGATTTAGCGCCGACGGGCGTGAATACATCATAGAGCTTTCACCCGGAAAATCCACCCCTGCCCCATGGGTAAATGTGATCGGTTATCCTGAGTTCGGCTTCATGGTCAGCGAAGCGGGCAGCCAGTGTACCTGGGCCATGAACAGCGGCGAAAACCGCCTTACCCCCTGGTCGAATGACCCGGTGAGCGACCCCACCGGCGAAGCGCTTTACCTGAGGGATGAGGAAACCGGGGAAGTCTGGACCCCCACTCCATTACCATCTGGCGCAAACCAACCCTACCGTACTACCCACGGCGCGGGTTACACCATCTTTGAACACAATTCGCACGGCCTCCGCCACTGCCTGACCCTGTTTTCCAGTCCAGAAGACCCGGTCAAGATCATCCACCTAAAGGTGGAAAACACCTTGCCCCGCCCACGCAGAATTACAGCCACGCAGTATGTCGAGTGGGTTTTGGGCACCAATCATGCCGAAAACATGGCTTACATCATCCCAGAATATGACTCGAACCTCGAATGTCTCCTGGCATCCAATCCTTACAACGCCGAGTTCAGAGACCGAACTGCGTTCCTGATTGCCAGCAAGGAAATTCACGGTCTGACCGCCGACCGCACCGAATTTCTCGGGCGTGGCGGCTCGCCGGCGTCTCCCATCGCATTATCCCGCCTGGGGCTCGAAACGCGCATTACACCCGGTGAAGACCCTTGTGCAGTACTTCAATTACATCTCGATCTTGCCCCCGGCGGTAGCGAAGAGGTTTATTTTGTCCTTGGTCAAGGAAAAGATAAAGAACACTCCCTGGCGTTAGCTGAAAAATATCACAATCCTGCCTTTGTTAGCGCGGCATTTGAGCGCACCCGACTGTTCTGGGACCATTTACTTGGCGCCGTGCAAGTGCATACCCCCGAACCAGCCACCGATTTGATTCTGAACCGCTGGATGCTCTACCAGTCCCTCTCCTGCCGGATCTGGGGCAGAAGCGGTTTCTACCAATCCAGTGGCGCGTTTGGCTTCCGCGACCAGTTGCAGGATGTTTTGGCTCTGCTGCTCACAGACCCCACCATCACGCGTGGTCAGATCATCAATGCCGCCCGCCACCAGTTTCTTGAAGGCGACGTCATGCACTGGTGGCATCCGCCTTCCGGGCGCGGTGTGCGCACGCGGTTCTCAGATGACCTGCTCTGGCTGCCTTATGTCACCGCGTTGTACGTTGAAGCAACTGGCGACACAGGCATTCTGGACGAGAGAATTGCCTTCCGACAGGCCCAGCCTCTTTCGCAGGGCGAAATCGAACGCTACGGAGAATATCCACAGTCCGAGCTCACCCACTCGCTGATGGAACACTGCCTTCGTGCAATCGAGAAGGGCTCTACGACTGGGTCTCACGGACTGCCGTTGATCGGCACCGGCGATTGGAATGACGGTCTGAACCGAGTCGGCGAAGACGGGCAAGGCGAGAGTGTCTGGTTGGCCTGGTTCATTTGTGACATACTAAAACGCTTTGCCCAGATCTGTGAACAGGCCGGAGATCGCGAAACCGCGCAACGGTATTTATTCCGCGCCAAAAAATACGCTGCTTCTGTGGAGCAGTCCGCCTGGGATGGGGCCTGGTACCGGCGGGCCTATTATGACAATGGAGCGTCGCTTGGCTCTGCCCAGGATGCCGAATGCCAGATTGACGCCATTGCACAATCCTGGGCCGTGCTCAGCGGGGCCGGGGATGAGCACCGTGGTCGCATTGCCATGCAGTCGGCATTGGCACGTCTGGTCAATCCACAGGATCGGCTGTTAAAGCTGTTTACGCCGCCCTTCGACAAATCGCCGCGCGACCCAGGTTATATCAAGGGTTACCTTCCCGGCACTCGCGAGAACGGCGGCCAGTATACCCATGCCGCCACCTGGACAGCCTGGGCGATGGCATCTTTGGGAGACGGAGCACAAGCAGGAGCGTTGTTTAACTTGCTAAACCCCATCTATCACGCCGACTCTCCTGAAAAGGCTGCCGTTTACCGCGTCGAGCCGTATGTGATATGCGCAGATGTTTACAGTGCCCCACCTTATGTGCGCCGCGGCGGGTGGACCTGGTACACAGGCTCTGCCGCCTGGATGTACCGTCTGGGTTTGGAAGCTATCCTTGGGTTACGGAAAATTGGCAATACACTCAACATCCATCCGGTAATTCCACCCAACTGGGATGGATTTGAAATTCGTTATCAGTTTGGAGAATCAACCTACCTGATTCGGGTGGATAATCCTGAGCACGATCCGCAACAAGTGAAGCAAATCCTAGTAGATGGTCGGTCTTTGAGCAGCCCATCTATTCCTTTGGTCGATGACAAGTCGGAACATAGGGTGACCCTCATCTTGGGAAAATAATTTTTAAGTGGGGTCTCAAGAACAAGCCATAGATCCGATTATCCCAAACTGCCTGTCGCAATGATCGGATCGATTTGGCGTTATTTATTCCGATAAATCAATCCGAAAAGCCTCTTGACAAAATATAAAATTTAGACAATAATCTAATTAGATGTACATCTAATTACGAATCAAGGAAATGCAAGATGACTACTTTCTATAATACGGATATTCTCCTTCTCCTGAAGGCCTTAGCGGATGACAGCCGTCTGACGCTGCTGCGGCTGCTCAACGAGAAAGAATCGACCGTCGGCGAGTTGGCTCAACAACTCAACCTGACCGAGCCAACCGTTTCGCACCATCTCACCCGGTTACGTGAGGCAGGTTTTGTGAGTTTGCGAATGGATGGTACCCAGCATCATTACCGGATCAATCCCGGCGGGGTGGCGCGCTTCAAACGGCTGGCGGGGCAAATCGAGAAGTTGGTGGTGCTGACCGAGCCCGAACCTCCAGACAACAGTTGGATAACCGCTCTCGGTTGGAGCGGTGAAGATCAGCAAATCCTGCGTGATTACACCAACGGCCCACACCTCACCCACTTGCCCAATAAGCGCAAGAAAACTGAAGTCATTCTCCGCTGGTTGAAAACGCTTTTTCAACCCGGCCGCACATACAGTGAAGCCGAGGTGAACGAGGTTCTCAAATCGGTGTACGCCGAGGATTATGTAAGCCTCCGGCGAGACATGATCGATTTTGGCTTCCTGCGGCGTGAACCAGGCGGAAGCAAATATTGGCTCGCATCGGAAAATGAGAACACGGAGAAGAAATGACAATACCGGATATACCTCAAACCGCATCTGAACTGGGCTTGATGGTTGGGTTTCCACCACCGCCCGAGCAGATTGTTACGCACAGCAACCAGCTATATGCGCCCTATAATCGCTGGAGCTTCCAAAACGAGCTGGCGCTCAACCGTACGGTCGATACCTGGCGCGGGGATGGGCCGACTGCTGTTTTCGAATCGAACCTTCAAGATCTCAGCCGGGTGACCTACCGAAACCGCGCCGGAACTGAGTTCAGCTTTGATGATATGGTGGAGATGAGTTACACCGATGGAATTGTTGTCCTCCACCAGGGTACCATCATCTACGAACGTTATCTGAACGGGATGCAGCCACACAGCTTGCACGCCTGGGCTTCGGGAAGCAAATCATTGACCGGAACTCTGACAGCGCTGCTGGCACACAATGGGTTGTTCGACTCCGAACAGCCTGTGTCAACCTATCTGCCCGATCTGGGCACAAGCGGTTTTGGCGACGCTACCCTCCGCCAGGTAATGGATATGACCACCGCCGTCGTCTTCGCTGAGGAGGGAGTCGATGCTGTCACTGAAAACCGGCAGTACGGCATCGCCATGGGCTGGCTGGATAGCCCGGCGGATTACACCGGCCCTGCAACGGCCTATGATTTTCTTCCAACGATGAAAAAAGCCGGGGAACACGGCGAGCGTTTCACCTATCTGACTCCTAATACCGACGTTTTGGCCTGGCTTGTGAAACGCCTGACCGGTAAAGGGCTTGCGAAAGCAGTGAGCGAGTGGATCTGGTCAAAACTGGGCGCGGAGCGGGACGCATTCTGGATCGTCGGGCCGGCAGGGGTCGAGACTGCGGGGTCCGGCTTGCTCACCACCACGCGCGACATGGCCCGTTTCGGCCAGATGCTGCTTCAGGAAGGCTATTTCAACGGGACGCAGGTTCTGCCCGCGGCAGTGGTTGCGGACATCCAGGCCGGCGGCGACAAGGTCGCTTTCGCCCGCGGGCCGGCAGCCAGCCCGATGAACCATGGTTACTCTTACCACCATCAATGGTGGCTGACCCACAACGAGCATAGCGCATACATGGCCATGGGCTATGGAGGGCAATTGCTCTACATCGACCCGGCTGCCCAGATGGTGATCGCGAAGTTCAGCTCTTTCCCGACTCCCACTCCAGCCGGAAACGAGTTCTACAGCGCAATGGCGGCCTTCCCCGCCCTCGGGCGGGCCCTGGCACAAAACAGACAGGGTGTCTAAAAGCCAGAGAATTTGCTTGTAACGCAAAGAAGGGGTGACACTTGACATAATCCGTTTCACCCCCTATACTAGCCTTATTCCGGTGAGGGAGTAGCTGCCTGCATTCGCAGGGTGGAAGGTCGTCAGTCCGGAGTGGTTGCTCAATCGAGCATCTGCTCCCGGCCCCCACAAGTTCGATAGCAAGACCACCGCAACGATCTGTTGTGCGTGGTCTTATTTTTTATCCTCGGACAATCCAATCCGGAAATGAAACGCCGCTCTTAACCTCGCTCGCGAGGCACACAGGGAACATTGGTGGAATATCGGTGAAGGAAACAAACTCTGCATGGATCAAGAACTGATCGTTACAGCAAACGTCACTTTTGCGCATAAGCTTGAGCAACTGGTTAAGAACATTCCAGCAAGCGAAGTGACCCTGATTGAACTTTATGAGAAGATTGGGAAAGACAGTCTCATGTTTTTCACCATTTTTCTCTCGCTCGTCTTTCTGGTCCCGGTATCGGTTCCTGGCGTAAGCACCGCGTTTGGCAGCGCCATATTGTTAATCGGTATCGCGCAGCTTCTCAACCGCCGCCTGTGGTTACCCGGGAAAATCGCCACGCGGGCCATTGCTTCCGAAAAATTAACCGGCGTTTTAAACCGCGCATTGGTTTGGTTCCGCCGATTCGAGCGGATCAGCCGCCCCTATCGCTTACAATCCCTTGCCAGCGAAGGGAAGGTTGGGCTTTTCAACAAGGTATCCTACATCCTTGCGGCGATCTTGCTGATGGCGCCGTTTGGCTTTATTCCCTTCAGCAACACCCTCCCTGCCGCAGCCCTGATCTTCTTTGCGCTGGGTGTCATCCAAAAAGATGGCAGATGCATCATCTTTGGTCACCTCTCAAACCTCGCAACGATTTTGTATTTTGCGGCACTAATCATGGGTGGAGGAATGACGATCTTTGAGGTGTTGCAGCGCGTTTAGACACTTGGCTGGTCTCTGGCACTCCGAACTCAACAACGTCCTTTTCTTAAGCGGGAAAACGAAACTTGACTAACACGAAAGTTTTTGCCCGAACTGCAACGACAAAGGACATGGTAGTCCTGGCTCAGTTGAACGCAGAGTTCCGGAGCAGGCCCTTATAATCCACTTATCGGCGAAAATGGTGGCGCCTATAATTTTCACGGAAATTCGCTCACTCCTCGACCTCGATTCGGTCCACCTGGATCTGCGAGCCGTTGTAATCAGGCACATTGCTGAACAATGTACCATATAGGTGAACGACTTTCCCGCTATCGCGCAACGCTTCAATCTGATTCCGAATCGTTGGTTCTACTGAATCGATCCCAAAATAAATCACATCCCCCAGGTCCTGCCGTTCAAAATAATCATCAAATTGTGCGCCTGGCGGCGTGCTCTTAATCACGCCCCACCAATCCGTTATTTCTTCAGACATTCCCGGTGGCATGTAGCCACCTGAGGCATTCTCACCAGCGGCATCATCGCCAGTTTTTTGGGTTGTATCATCGGCTATCGAAGGTGTTGAGTTTGCTTGTGCGGTGGGTCCGCACTCCCCCTTGAAATAGGCCCACTCATCGCATGAACTGCCATCTGGAAATATACATTCTCCGGATTGACTGCCATCGGCGGCGGTGCGAATTTCGAGTTTGTTTCCATTCTGCTCGCAGTACTCCGAGGCAGGATTTGGCAGCCCCGACTGAGGCACATTTGTCGCCGGATCATCAATCACCACAGGAGAATGACCTACTGAACATCCCGTCAGCGCCATCAAAACGAACATGATCGCAAGAATTCTTCGCATTTCTTTTCTTCTTTCTGCTTTCCAGCATATCCCGTGAGATTTTTATTTGCACAACGCGATCAGGGCACACTGGTTTGGTATTTTTCCTCTATCCCATAACGTACTGAACAAGGAAATGGTTCCTTTTGTACTTGGGTTTCGTTCAGCCATTATTTATGTTTTCACTTCCTCCATATCATAACGTGACAATCCACCAAACGATTTGTGCCAGAGGATAAAGACTGAGAGGATCAAATCACCCGAATTACCACTTTGCCTCTGGGATGTACTTTCTCAAAATACCAGAAGGCATCAGAAATTTCACTTAAAGGAAAACATTTATCGATCACCGGCGTAATTTTCCCGGATTCCAGAAGCTCACTTATGAAGATCAGATCCTTTTGGCTTTGGACCACCGACACGACACATATTTTCTGAGAACCGGTGTTGGAACTTCTTTTCCCATGAATGGCAGCCTCAAAGAGTTGTACCATCGAGCCTCCCGCAACGACATAGGTTCCTTCAGGTCTTAAGGCGCGCATGTAATCTGCAATCGGATGATATCCATTCACCGCCAGGATCAGGTCGTACTGCTTCCCCTTTCGAGTGAAGTTATCTACCCTATAGTCAATGACGTGGTCAGCCCCAAGTGACCTCACCATGTCCAGATTCCTTGTGCTGCACACACCGGTGACTTCAGTCCCGAATGCTTTGGCGATCTGCACAGCAAAAGTTCCCACACCTCCTGAGGCGCCATTGATCAAAACCTTTTGTCCTGGCTTAATGTTTCCAAAGTCTCGCAGCCCCTGCAACGCGGTGATCGCCGCAACAGGCACAACCGCAGCTTGCTCGAAGGTTAGATTGGCAGGTTTCAACGAAATCGAATTTTCATCGGCGCACACATAATCGGCAAAAGTCCCCCGACCGGTTGCACTCGGGATGTACCCAAAAACCGCATCGCCTGGCTTGAATTGTTTAACCCTACTGCCAACTGCCTCGACCTGCCCGGCCACATCAGCCCCAAGTATCCTATTTTTTGGTTGGAGAAGACCTCCCGGCATCAGACGGATAAAGAACGGGTTTGCTCGCATGAAGCGCCAATCACGGGCATTAATGGAGGCGGCGTGAATTCTGATTAATACCTCGTCCTCTTGCGGAACAGGTTTTTCAACCTCTCGGAGTTGAAGTACATCCGGCGAACCATATTTTGGGCAGATGACCGCTTTCATCGACGCACGCCTCCACTGAGTTTATCGGATAGATGGTCTGAGCGAGAAATATCGCCACGTCCACCCCACCGTTTGTACACAGAACCAATCGCTATTCCAAGGGCCAGAATCCGGATGAAGTTGAATATTGTGCCGATGGTGAAATATCGCCATACGTCATTGGTCTCCCGAAAACTGGATGGGCTGCCGATCAAGAGTGTCGCAATGACCAGAGCCATCATGCTCAGGATTACAGCCTTCAGCATTGGATCCTTTCCCGGAATCCGCTCAAAGAACCGCAACAAACAATAACTAACCAAGAGCCCGATGATCAGGCCGCCAACCATGGCCGCAAACAGCATTGGATTGTAAGAAATAGAAAGGGCAGCTCGATACTCCGCGGCAATCGGAGTTCGGGAGATTGCAAAGTTCGCCAGCCAGAAGGCCAGCCCACCCGCTGCTGCCAGAACGAGCGTCCTCAACCAAATACTTTCTTTTCGAATCATCCCCTGGTCTTCTCTGATGGCTTTTTTCTTGGTTCCAAGAAGATTTTCATTGGTCCTGTTCATTTTTTCTCCTTTGCGAAACTTATGAAGCAGTCGCTCGGGCAGCATTTGCCAGGGCAGGTGTCTGATCCTTTGCGCCCATGATCACAAGCCACAAAGCAAGTGAGAATTCCCCAATAAAACCGATCGCGGAACTCAAAGTTGCGAGCACGCCGCTCGGAAAAAGGAAGAACTGCAAGGGATACATCAGCCAGCCAAGACACTCAACCATCAGCACGATCCCCAAAATTTTAGGAAGGTAACCCGACTTGAAAACCAAATAACCAAGCGGGAAAAGCCAGGCGGAAAAGAAAAACTGGGCGATCATAAATCCGTTTTCGCGAAAGTTGAGGAATAACATCGCCAGAGCTTGTAGTTGATCCGTTTGGAACACTTTCAGGTAATCCTCGCCGCTCAACAGCAGCGAGACAGAAAACAGGTTCAACAAATTCAGGCACTGGATAGCGACACCGCCCAGGTTCAATAACAGGAACAACATGGCGAGGTTTTTGTTGACCGGTTTTAATAAGACGTACAAAGCCCAGGCTGCTAAAAAGAAAAGAACACCCGCAAGGATATCGCTCATAAAACTGAGCCGCAACAGCCAATCGGAGGCTTGAATATTCTTGGCTGTGGCTACGGCATCGCCAAGCACAATTAGCTCTTTTCGGGCTACCGTCGCTATGGCCGTTGCTACAATGAAGGAAAGGTACAAGAACCCTGCAATTCTTGCAGTCTTATTTGTCCCGAAGGGACTACCTGTGGTCGTATTCATTTTTCATCTCCTTTTATTGAACTCGACGAACGAAAATAATCTAATTGAATTGGAACAACCGAGACCAACGGCATGCCCAGGTCACGCACTTTCTTGAGCAACCCATATAGCGCGGCCTGATCAACCACAGGACCGGTTAGAAGCGTGTCACCGTTGTCTTCCAGCGCGATGGTCATGTCATCAAACCAGTCTGTCCATGGATTGCCCAGGTGGCCCCGGATCCGAATCTGGTAGATCAGCGGCTGCCCGGACTCTGCCTGGAGGTTGGTTTGATTCGACATAGATATAGAATAGCCACGCCTCTGTGTCGCTGGTAGACACTTTGGTGTGGCTGGAGTGTTGTTTTGTGGATTTCTAAGAAAGCAGGGGATGGGATTACAGTTTGTAGCCCTTGGGGTATACCCTGAAAACATGCCCACAACTCATGCACTCATACCGCCACGCAGTGACTTGCGGATGCTCCGCATCCACGATCTTTTTGCTCACTTCCTGCCGGGGCATAAACCTCGCTCCCTGACATCCTTTCCGCGCGCAACACTTCGGATATTCAAATTACCCCCCGGTTCAACTTTTGGTAAAATGAGGTTCAGGCACATTCCAGGTGTGCCTCTTTGTTCGTCGGATGTTGGGTGGTCTGCTAACTGCCCCTCATCCACTTAACCACCTTTTTACCAGCTTTGGAACGATCACCCGCATGATCTATTATCGTAGTAAATTGCTACAATCTCTATGATGGGCTTTTCCGGTCCGTTGTAGTTGTGGCAGATTACAACTGTCACGTATAAGCCCTATTTCATATACTCCTATTTTGGCGAAGGTATTGTTATGCATATCGGTTTCTTAACATCAGAGTATCCTGATACTCAAAGACCCGATGGAGGTTTGGGTAATTACATAAGAAAGACTGCGTTTGAATTAATTTCCCGTGGAGATCGCGTTTCCGTTTTTGTGCTCTCAGCAGAGAATAAACAATGGGTAGATCAAACGATAACCATATATCAAGTAAAGAATTTTAGATTCCATTGGCGCTTAAGTGCAATATCTTTTTTGTCTTCGATTTTGGCCTTGATCGAAAGAGATATTAATAGAAAAAAATTGAGGGACTTTGTTTTGAGTTGCCATCGAAAGACAAAAATCGACCTATTGCAAATCCCAAATTATCACGCGCCAGGATATTACCTTTGTCAGAACGGTTTCATCCCGGTTGTATGCAGGATTTCTAGTTATATGCCCTTGTTGAGGGCCGCTAATGGACATAACCGCACTTTTGAGTATACGATTGATGACTGGCGTGAAGTTGCTGTTATGCTTAGGGCAGATGCATTATTCTCTCCAAGTGAGTATCTAGCGAAAATTATTGAGCGCTTTGAATGTGTTAGACCAAAAATTATTCGTACTCCTGTTATTCTTCCAAAGGTTTCCCATGATGATGCGGTATATAACGAATTCTTGGTGGGGAGAAAATACCTTCTCTATTTTGGTACTCTTATGGGGGTCAAAGGAATAGACCTCTTAATAACAATTGCGCCTAAGTTACTTGATAACTTCCCGGACTTAAACATTGTGTTTATTGGCAGAAATGGTCCAATTGCATGTGGCGGAACAGCTTTAGATTTGATTCAGCAAGAGTTAGGTTATTATCGCGATAGAGTGTATTACTTTTCTCCATTGCATTGCACTCAACTATATCCAATAATCCAGAATGCCTTGGGTGTTGCAATGCCTTCTAGAGTCGATAACTATCCAAACGCGTGCTTGGAGGCCCTTGCTTTAGGCGTTCCGGTTATTGGAACCTATGACTCCAGTCTTGATGAAATTATTGTTGAAGGAGTCACTGGATTCTTGGCTAAAAATGACGATTCGAAAAGCTTGTATGAGGCTATTCAACGTCTGCTCACGCTAGATGAACTTGAACAGAAAAACATGAAGGCTAATATCAATAAAGCTATCTCATCATTTGTCGCAGAAGATCGGGTTGGACAATTGATTTCGTTTTATGAAGAAACCATCGCTAATTTTTAACCTTATTTTTACGAAAAAATGAGGTTTAAAGCTTGCTTTAAAAGACTTACGCTGGAGTGTTGTTTTGTGGATCTCTACGAAAGCAGGGGATGAAGAGAGTGGCCCTACAACAGGCCCAACTCGCGAGCACGAGCGATGGCTTCGGTGCGCCGCTGCACCGCTAACTTTTCAAAAATCCGGCGGTTGTGGCCTTTCACCGTATCCAACGCCAGAAATAGTCGCGCGCCGATTTCCTGGTTCGAAAGGCCCTCAGCGATCAGGCGCAGCACTTCCAGTTCGCGCGGGGATAAAGGCTCCACCATGGGTTGGTCTGGGACGAGGTCATGGATGGACAGAATCTTTCGCTGCTCTTCATCGAACTCCGCCAGTAGCCCGTTAGTATAAACTGGCCGGATCCCCCGCCCTGCCGCCTCGGACAACAGTTGCGCCATTGGGGGCCCTTCATCCACGAAGAGTCGGACAAAACCGCCCGGCTCGGCCAACGCCAGCGCTTCCTCCAAAATGGGCATTGCCTTATCCTGTTCGCCACACAAATACTGGGCAAGCGACTCGAGTACCATTGCCATAAGCCGAGAATCGGCCCACCCCCGCGTTTCCATCTGGTCGCGATAGGGTTTGAGAATATCCAGCGCCGCAGCCGGATTCCCCTGGGCAATCAATACTCGCGCCTGGCATAACGGGAGTTCATATTGCCGAGACAACTGACCGGCGGCAGCCAGGTTGCCCTGGCGCAGCAAGACGGTCGCCTGAGCAGCAGCGATATCGGGCATACGTAACAGGTAATTTTTCTGACGGGCGGTTTGCTCCGTCTGCGCTAATCTAGACTCCGCTTCCCGCACGTCACCTTGGCCCAGTTTCACCTGCGCCAGGAATACTTCACTCAAGATGAAGCGGTCTATCCTCCGATCAAACTGATGGGTCAGTTGCAGGCCTTTCAGGCAGTGCTGTTCGGCGGTCTCTAGATCATTCCACTGATAATAAATCCGGGCCAGCCCCAGGTGAGCCTCGCCGGTATTGGGATGGGGATGGTCCCCGGAGAGATCCAGCACCTGCTGGTAGGCCTCAGCAGCCCGGTAAAGCTGGTTTTCCCCTTCTTGCACCCTGCCCAGGTTGGTGATTGCCAGGATGATCGAGAAGACATTCCCAGACTTCTGGCTGAGGGCGATGCCCTCCTGGCAGGCCCGGGCGGCTGTGGCGCGATCGCCTTTGAGAATACTGGCAGAGGTCAGCGCCCAGTTGGCCGTAAAGCGGAATGTCAGGTTCTCAGGGCTCAAGTATTCCAGAGCGCGGCTGGATTGAACGAGCATAACATCCGGCTCATAGCGTGTCAGCGCCAGCGTGGCCCGAGCGCAGGCTATTTGCCCGATTAAGTCGCGGGTTTCCTCGTCAAGTTCGGCATCGCGCAGCGCATTTTCGGCCGCCTGTAGCTTATCTTCTACCCCGGCGGTCTGCCCAGCCACCAGCGCCAATGTGGCTGACCTGACCCACAACAACGGCCTGGCGTCCAGCACGGCCGGCGTAAGAGAGCCCAGCCAGTTCAAGACGGTCTTGGCTGCGTCGCGAGAATGCAGTGGTAAACCTTGTTTAACTGGCTCCTCCGGCTTGTCAGCCATCCCCCTACCTTCCATCAGGCGCTCGGCACGATCGAAATCATTCGCCGCTGCTGCATGATGAAACGCGTCGAGGTACAGACCATTCTGCTCGTACCACTGGCTGGCCCGCAGATGTAGTTCGGGAAGGTCAGTAGGCGTTCCAAGGCGCTGTTTTAGCAAATCAGCAAAGAGGTGGTGGTATCGATACCAACGCCGCTCGTTATCCAGAGGAACAATGAACAGGTTGGCGCGTTCAAGAGATTGCAGGGTTGCATCCCCAAAAGCAGCGGGCGAACCCAGAACAGCATCGCACAGCGGTCCGCACATGCGGTCAAGGATAGAAGTGCGCAGTAAAAAGGTTTGAACCTCGGCGGGCTGGCGATGCAGGACCTCTTCCAGCAGATAGTCCAATACAAAACGGTGGCTGCCGGTGAAGGATTGGATGAAATTCGCAGCGTCTGGGAGCCCCTGCATAGAAAGTGCTGCCATCTGCAGGCCGGCGATCCAACCCTCGGTGCGGGCTTCCAGCGCGCTGATATCTTCCTCGCTCAGTTTCAAGCCCATCACTCGGTTTAGAAACTCGGCAGCCTCAGAAGGGGTGAAGCGCAGATCGGCGGCGCGCACTTCGGTCAGTTGGCCGCGCACACGCAGCCTGGCCAGGGGGATGGACGGGTCTTCACGGGTGGTGATCACCAGGTGCATCCGTGCAGGTTGGTGATCGACGAGAAAAGTCAGAGCCTGATCTACTGCTTTGGAGTCGACTACATGGTAATCATCCAACACCAAAAGGAAGTTGTCCGGAATGCTGGTGATTTCATTGAGCAACGTGGTCAGGTTCGACTCGATGGAGGGTGGTTGAGAAGATTGGAGCACAGCCAATGCTCCCGCCCCAATATTCGGCGCAATCATCTGCAAGGCCGCCACGAGGTAAGTCAGGAAACGGGTGGGGGCGTTATCCCCTTCATCCAGTGACAGCCAGGCCACAGGTTTTTTGCTATGAGCAAGCCATTCGCTGACCAGAGTTGTCTTGCCAAAGCCGGCGGGAGCCGAGATGAGCGTCAGCTTACGACCCGAGGAAAGACCCTCGTTCAGACGCTCAATCAGGCGAGGGCGGAGGACAAGGTTGGGCCGAGGCGAGGGGAAATATAGCTTGGTAGCCAAAATAGGCGCAGGCATAGATCCATTATAATGCCGCATCTTCCACCAACAACGCCTTCCGCATTTTTTGGCAATCTACACCTATATTAGTTCCAATTCCAGGCGTACCAAACCGTCAAACCGTTAAACACGAGTCCGACTACGATCAAAAATTTGTCGTATGCTGAAGGATAGGTGGGCAATCCAATAAGATTGAAAAGAAAAAAGAAGCTGGCAGCAATGATGTTGACCCAGCGATTGATCGGTTGAGGCAGTATAAGAGACAGCACAACCATCAAAATTGGAATCAGCATCAAGGCGGCTACTCCCAGCCACATGCCCTGAGTGAACTGCACATTGCCCATTTTTCCGGCGGAAATATCACCACTGAAGATCCTCAGCACATCCCCTAAAAGATAGGTGAGCATCAAAGCGATCCAGACCGCCGAAAGGATAATTGGCTTATCTACCATGACTCAACCTCCTTTTTTATTTACGATGGTGTCACGGTGATGACGACACTGCCTTTTTTCCGCCCTGTGTCTGCGTAGCGGTGCGCCTCGGCAGCCTGCGCTAATGGATAGCGCCGGTCAATCACTGGTTTGAGTTTTCCAGTCTCTAGCAGCACTTTGAGGAAAACCAGATCTTCCACTCGGTCGGGCGCCATCCCGGCGATCACTTTCTTGCCGCCGGCGAGCCCAGTCCAGGCCATTTGAGCAAATGCATCCAACCCGCCCGCCCCGGCCAGATACAACCCGTTTGGCTTGAGGGAGGATTTATTACGGGTAAACAAAGACTTGCCTGGGACCATATCAAGAATAACATCATACTTCTGGCCGTTCTGGGTGAAATCCTCTCGCGTGTAATCGATGACATGGTCTGCCCCAAGAGACCGCACCATCTCCAGATTCCTTGTACTGCACACGCCGGTAACTTCAGCCCCATAGTATTTAGCAAGTTGGACAGCATAAACGCCGGTACAGCCCGAAGCGCCAATTATGAGAACCCTCTGCCCGGGCTGAAGTCTTGCCATGTCCCTCAAGAAATAGAGTGCGGTGGTAGCGCCAAATGGAATGGAAGCGGCTTCCGCGAAGGTCAAATTCGCTGGTTTCATGACCAGTCGGGCGTCTTCAGCCAGGCAAGCATATTCGGCATACGCGCCGAAATTTCCACTCATACCAAAGACCTGATCACCTTTCTTGAACCGTTTGACATCCTTGCCAACCTCAACAATTTCACCCGACAACTCCGTGCCGAGGATAGGCTGCTTGGGTTTACGAAAGCCAAACATCAAGCGCGCGATGAAACCAAAGCCAGGCGGAACAAAGACAAAACCGCGCGCGTTGCAATCTCCCGCCGTAACGGAAGTGGCATGAACTTTGATCAGCACTTCATTGTCTTTTGCGGTGTGCTTTTCCACATCCTGAAGATGCAAGACATCGGCGGGGCCGTACTTAGAGTAGACAATCGCTTTCAAGAGATCCTCCAAATTCAATTTTCTAGACTGGGTTACGATGAGGGCTGGGATTCGGGGTTCCGCCACTTCCAGGCTATCCAGATAATGATGAAATTGCATGCAATTTCTACAGCGCTATAAAACAAATAGACCAGAGTCGGGGCAGTACCCATGCCCATCGATCCTACTTGTATGGCGATCATAATCGCGCCCGCGATAATGTTTACCCAACGGTTTACGCCATACTTCAATACCCTGGACAGAACAATCATCAAAAATGGGATCTGCATCATCACAGCGGCCGCCAACAAGAATCCCTGATTGACCTGGACAGATCCGATATGCCCGGTTGCCAGACCCTGAAACACCTCGGGCTCCATGATGCCGAGATGATCGCAGTAAATGTAATTTACCGCCAAATAGATCCATAATGCTGAAAGCACTCCTTTGATATCTTGCACCCCGTTGATTTTCTTGATTGCATTCATTTTATTCACTCCTTTTTTGAATGGTTTTGATAAATTTCATCGAATTGGATCCGATTAACTGAGAGCAATGACATGCCCAAATCACGCACTTTTTTTAGCACGCCGTACAATGCGGCCTGGTCAGTTACCGGGCCGGCTAAAAGCGTATCGCCTGCGTCTTCCAGCGTGATGGTCAGGCCTTCAAACCAGTCTGTCCACTGAGAACCCAAATGGCCTTTGATGCGGATTTCATAAACCTCGGGCTGACCTTTTTCAATTTTCGAGTTGGATGTCTTAGACATGCCTTGTACCTGTTGCGACCAACATAAAACGCCTGTGCCACTTGTTCAATGTACAGGTAATATACCGGCAACCAGGTACTGCCGGATAGAACCAAAAGTATTGTTCTAAAGTATTGTTTTGGGAGTTACAACAGGCCCAACTCGCGGGCGCGGCTCACGGCTTTAGAACGATTCCGTGCTTGCAGTTTGCCAAAGATGCGCAAGTTGTGCCCTTTGACCGTGCTCAAGGCCAGAACAAGTCGCTGGCTAATTTCGTCATTGGTAAGTCCCTGGGCGACCAGGCGCAGCACTTCCAGTTCGCGTTCGCTCAATGGCTCAATCATATCCGGTACTTTAGGACGGGCTGTTGACTGCTTCCCTACAGTTCGATCAAAGGCCGATAGGAGCTTTTCAATATAACCGAGCCGTGGATGGCCCACGCCGCTCGATTGCTTATAAATTCTTGACACCTGCCCCACCACAGGTGCGGGTCGAATTTCCAACAGAAGCAAACGCAGCGGTTCGCCTTCATCAACGAAGAGCCGCAGATAGCCTTCCGGCTCAGCCAGAGTCAGAGCGCGTTCGAGTGATGCCAGAGCCGGGGAGAGGTTCCCTTGCGCCTGATAGGCCAGCGCCTGCGTCACCAGAATTTCAAGGACACTGCCGGTCCTTCTTTGCGCTTCAGCTGCTTTCAGCAGGCGCTCCAATAATCCAATTGCTTGCGTGGCCTGCGCCAAAGCTTGCCTACCCTGGCGATTCTGATATTCGGCCATCAGCACCCGGACCAGGGTGAGATGCTCGAACTCGCCCAGGTAACTGATTTCATCGTCAGCCGACAACCCTCGCTCACGCGCCCAATCCTGGGCCAGGTCCAAGCGGCCTTGCTTGAGATATATTTTCGCTTTCAAGGCTTCGATAGGACGGGTATCCGGTACGGGATTCTTGACATACGCGCGCCCGGCTTCATCCAACCGGAACAGCGCAGCTTCCAGGTCCCCCCCAGACTCCTTGAGCCGGGCTTGAGCAAGATGCCAGCGGTAAGACCAGTCAACCAGCGTGGTCTGCTCGCCCAGTTCCCCGGCTTTCTGCAGGAGTTCCGCAGCGGCTGCATTCTCCCCCATCTCATGGTACAGCAGCGCTAACCCCAAGTGATGGTGCGCAGTGATTTGTAGCGCATCCTTGCCATGTTTTGAGGCGAGTTGTAAGGACTGCTGGTAGGTTTTGGCTGCTTCGCGGAGGTGCCCTTGCGCAACCAGGATATCAGCCAGGGCAAAAGCACTGGCAACAACAAAAACGAAGTTACCCGCCTTTTGCATACTTTTCATCCAGTCAACCAAGGCAAAGCGGGCGGACTCCAGGTCTCCGTTAGCCCAGTGGGTGACCTCCAGCGTGATCGTAGCCTGGGCACGCCTGAAAAGATCCCCTTCAGGGATTAGTGTAAGCGCAAGTTCGGCATATTTCACCGTGGCCGAAAGCTTGCCCTGAACCTGGGCGTTATAGGCGCGGGTCATGGCAATCACCGCCGGCAGAGGCCCAAGTTGCGCTTCATCTGCCACAACAAGCCCCGCCGAAGATCCATTCAAGCAGCGTTCGGCATCTTGCAAGCAGGCCTCGCTGTCCTCCGGCTCGCCCGCATCCATGAACGCCTGAGCCATCTGGGTGCAGAGCACCGGCCGGATACGGACCACGTCTTCTGGGAGTTTTTTGACCCATCCCAGCCAGGCGGCAGACTGAAAAGAGGCTTCCATGACCTGCCAGACCAACTCAGCCAGCCCCGCTGCCCGCCCAAAATCGCCGGCAGCAAAAGCATGCTGAAAAGCTTCGGCCTTATCCCCTTCCTTTTCATACCACAGGCTGGCGCGGAGATGATGTTCTGCGATTTCTGCAGATGGCAGCCATTGTCCTAATCGCTGGCGGAGGATATCCCCAAAGAGATGATGATAGCGGTACCAGCGGCGCTCGCTGTCCAGGGGGACAATAAACAGGTTTACGCGTTCGAGATACGCCAAGGTTGCCTGACCGGAGCCCGCACTATCGCGCAAGACGGCATCGCAAAGCGGCCCGCACAGACGGTTGAGGATCGAGGTTTGCAGCAAGAATGTCTGGACACTTTCGGTCTGTCGTTGCAGGACTTCTTCAAGTAAATAATCTAGCACGAAATGGTGGCTGCCTGAGAAAGACTGAATGAAGCGGGTGGTATCTTGTTGTCCTTGCATAGCGAGCATAGCGAGCGCAGCCAATTGCAAGCCTGCAATCCAACCTTCGGTGCGGGTCTCCAGGGCAGCGATGTCTTCCGCCGACAGGTCGAGGTTCATCATCTGGTTAAGAAATGCAGCAGCTTCCTCACTGGTAAAGCGTAGGTCATCAGCGCGCAGTTCGTTCGAATGACCTCTGACACGGTAGCGGGGCAGAGGCAGGGACGGATCCTCACGGGTGGTGATCACCAGGTGCAACTGGGGTGGCAGGTGATCGACGAGGAAAGTCAGGGCCAGATCTACTGCTTTGGAATCAATCAAATGGTAATCATCCAGCACCAGGATGAAGCTGTCCGAGATGGCAGCGATTTCATTGAGCAGGGTTGTCAATATCGGCTCAGCGGAGGGTGGTTGGGCAGATTGAAGAACAGCCATTGCGCCCGTTCCAATATTGGGCGCAATCGTTTGCAAGGCCGCCACGAGGTAAGTCAGAAAGCGGGTGGGGTCGTTATCCCCTTCATCCAGTGACAGCCAGGCCACAGGGTTTTCGTTATTAGCGAGCCATTCGCTGACCAGAGTTGTCTTGCCAAAACCGGCGGGTGCTGAGATGAGCGTTAACTTACGCCCTGCAGAAAGGCCTTCATTCAGCCGCTGCACCAAACGGGAGCGGAGAACAAGATTAGGCCGAGGCGGGGGAGCGTACAGCTTCGTGAGGAGAAGGTCACCGGGCATCGTAAAATCATTATACATCGCGCCTCATTAAAGCTGGGGAGTGACTACTCTGCTTGGACGAAAAATCCCGCAGCTTCTACCGGTCCAAGCCGGAAGCTCACTAGTCCACGAGCCAGAATGTTCAAAGCCGCGTTTTGATCGCGACCCAGTTCCAGACCACAATGAGGACAATGGTGTTTTCGAATATGCAAATCTTTGGGAACCATCTCGCCACATTTCCGTCATGATTTTCTTAAAGTCACTCCATACCAGACAGCCTCTTGACATTCTCGAAATTGATAATATAATATGAGTATATTATCATAATTGATAATAAAATCAAAAGTGAGATTAAATGAATAAAAACGGAGTCAAAAACATCCTTGATATCGCCCTGCACCCGGTGCGCATGCGCATTTTGATGCTGCTGGCTGGCAAGCAGGGGCTCACACCGCAGCAAATGGCCGAGCAGATGAGCGATGTGCCCCAGGCCACGCTGTATCGGCACATTAACAAGCTTGCCCAGGCCGGGCTGCTGGTGGTAACCGCCGATCGCCCAGTGCGCGGCACGCTAGAGAAGGTTTACGCACTCAACCAGACCACCAGCCCATTTATCTCGGAGGAAGCGGCCGTGGCGGCCTTCAACAGTCTCAGCCGGGCCGAGCACCAGCGCTACTTCACCACCTTTGTAATGACCCTGGTGGACGATTTCACCCGCTACCTGAATCACCGTCAGGGCGACCTGGACATGGCAGCAGATGGGGTCGGTTACCATAAAATTCCCCTCTTCCTTAGTGACGTGGAGATGGGCCAGATGGCGGTGGCGTTCAACCAGGCCCTGCTGCCCTTCTTGCAGCTTCAGGATACGCCGGAGCGCAAGAAGCGCATTTTTTCAACCATCATGCTGCCGGATGTGGAACCCGGCAGCAAATAAGGATCGATGTAATGAGTACATTTCCCTGGAGCATTTTCTTTATCCTTGCCGCCGCTGGTTTGTTCGGCGCGATCGTCATCCTGCCGTATGCATTGACGCTGAACCCCAAGGTAATGGAACAGCTTAAGGCCGCGAGGAGCAAGCAGCCAGTTGAAGTGAAACCGGGCGAAAAACCCAAAAAACTGCCTCCGATGCCAGTGTTGATTCTGGCCAGCGTGATGCAGAGTCTGCTGCTGGTCGGAAGCGCTACGTTTGTGGGGCTGCTGGCAGCGCAGCAGGTGGGGCTGGGCCTGCCGGTGCTGCAAGCCGCGCTGAACGGCCAGCCGGTGGGCGGACTGATCGCTGAACTGCTGCCCGCCACCCTGGCCCTGAGCGTACTCACCGGGGTAATCATTATAATCCTGGAGTATGCCTACTTCCTGCCGCGCGTCGCGCGTGCCGTGGGGGCCGTGGACGGCAAAGCCGCCTTCTGGAAGCGCGTGTTGGCCTGTTTCTACGGCGGCATCGACGAAGAGATCTTTATGCGCCTGTTCCTGATGAGCGGGCTGGCCTGGCTGATTGGCCTGATCTGGCAGGATACTGCCAGCGGGCTTCCGGCGGCAGGGGCATTGTGGGTGGCGAACATTCTTGCCGCGGTGCTCTTTGGCCTGGGGCACCTGCCCGCCACCGCAATGCAGGCTAAGTTGACCCCCACCGTGGTAGCCCGCGCGGTGCTGCTCAACGGCATTCCCGGCGTGGCGTTTGGCTACCTGTACATGCGCTACGGCCTGGAGGCCGCCATCCTGGCCCACTTCAGCCTTGATATCGCGGTGCACTTGCTGGCAGTCGGCTGGCTGGAAAAGCGCCGCGTGGAAGTCTTTGATAATGCGGCAGTGGGCGTATAACAAAACAGTCCACCGCTGATCGAGCAGCCCACCCGCAGCAGCGGATAAAGCCCTTGCTGGGGGTGGGATCAAAAACTATGAAATGCGCGCCCGCCGGATCACCGGCTGGCGACCGAAAAAAAGGAGCTTACAATGACACAATCAAATTCTTCACAATCAGAAGTGTTGATCACTGACCCGGTCACGCTATCCCCCGCCGCAAAGCGCGCGGTCAACTGGCCGCACGTTGGGGCGTTCCTTGGGGTATCCTTTGGGCTGACCTGGTTGATTGACCTGGTGCTGTACCTCAACGGTGGGCTGACGCACCCTGCCACCAGCCTGATTTTGCAGACCCAGATGCTGATGCCCGCTTTCGCGGCCCTGCTGCTGGGGGTGTTCTTCTTCAAAGAGAGCCCGGTCTACCACAAGACCAACCATACCGCCTCGCGCTGGTTCATCTACTTTTATTTATTGATGACCGTCGTTTACCTGGCCGCCACCGTGGTTGGGTTCATCCTGCCGTCGCTGGCTGCCACGCTAAGCGCTTCGCTGCTGCTCTTGAGCGTGGTGGGCCTGATCTTGCTGGCCGTGCTGCGCTGGCGTGGCGGCCCGCAGTCCTTTGCCGGGGCGGGCATGGCCTTTGGCAAAATCCGCCTGTGGCTGCTGTACGGGCTGTTGATGGTTTTATTCTACGGCATGCAGACCCTGCTCAATTATGTCTTCAAACTGGGCACGCCGGTAGATATCACCAGCCTGTACCCGCCTGAAGCGGCTGCGGCAGCCGCTGCCATGCCGCCACTGGTCCTGCTGGCTTCTGCCTTCTTCAACGCGGTAATCATTGGCCCGTTCCTGGGGCTGATCGTCACCTTTGGCGAAGAGTACGGCTGGCGCGGTTATTTGCAGGGCGAGTTGGTCCACCTGGGCCGTATCCGCGGCGTTGGACTGTTGGGCGTCATCTGGGGCATCTGGCACTGGCCGGTCATCTGGATGGGCTACAACTACCCCGGAGAGCCGTTGCTCGGCTCGCTGCTAATGACGGGGTACACGGTAGTACTGGCCTATGTCCTGGCTTACGCAGTGTTCAAATCCAAAGGCTTGTGGACAGCGGCATACCTGCACGCGCTCAATAACCAGGTGCTGTCCTTCTTCATGACCGCGGTCATAGCGCCGGTCAGCATCGTCCTATCCTTTGGCATCGGCATCCCCAGCCTGGTGCTGGGCGGGCTACTCGTCCTCCTCCTCCTCCGCGACCCGGTCTGGAAGCAGGTGGACTAGCGTTCCGCCCAACTTGAATCTACCACTTGAAAATGGGTGCAACTATTTTGGGCGGGACGCGCCCATTGAGAGTGAACGTAGGCGGTTGCGTCATGCGTTTCTCAAGAAGCCCCCGCGCTTCTAGCACGTGGGGAGCGTCACAGAATGTTTGATCTGAAACTCTGGCAATCTCAATCCTCCGTTGAGCATTTCCAGACCGCATGGGAGCTTGTTCAGCTAACTATCCTTCACTTTTCCACCCTTGACAAAACGACACTAGTGTCGCATAATAATAAGCGACACCGGTGTCGTTTATTGAACAAGCGGAGAAAACATGTTAAAGAAAGGCGACCAGACCAAAACGACCATCCTAGAAACAGCTAAAGTGCTGTTTGCTGAAAAAGGCTATTCTGTGGTCACCATGAAAGATTTTTGCGACCGGCTGGGACTGAGTAGAGGTGGTCTATATCGCTACTTCGACTCACCCAAAACCATATTTGTCACCATGCTGGATTTAGACAAAGAAAGTTCCATCCAAGAACTTGATGAGGCCATTGCCGCAGGCATACCAGCCAGGAAAATTTTTGACTACTTCATCCAACAGCAAAAACAGGACATCCATCAGGGCGCAGGCCGGCTCTCCATGGCGGTTCATGAATTTTGCCTTGCCCATCCAGAACAGAAACCTTATCTGGATCGGCGTTACGGCACAGCCGTCGAGATATTGGAAAAGCTGATCCGCTATGGACAGGATCAGCAGGCATTTACCAAAGTCGACGCAAGAGAGACGGCAGCTCACATCGTGGTATTCCTCGAAGGTCTCCGCCTATCATCAGCGGTGATCATGTTCACTGCTTCAACTCTGGAAGATCAACTGCGTTATCTTTACACCCTCATTGGCGTTGCGAGACAAAACGTCCCGAACTGAAAGATCCAATCGCCTGCCCATCTCTGTTTTGCGCAGACGTGAACTACCCGAACATCACAAGAGGTTCCCGTGAAAAAAGCTCTACTCATTATCGACATGCAAGTTATGCCATTTATTTGGAAAAACTACGGCGGCAAAGCCCTGCATCATGAGGGAACACTGATCGCCAATGTCCAACATCTCATTTATAAAGCCAGACAATCCAACGCGCCCATTTTCTATATCCTATTTACCGAAACCGGCGAATCCCCCAGAGCTGAAGGCCAACCTTTGTGGCAGATAGTGCCCGACATCGCACCCCAGGAGCAAGATCATCTGGTAATCAAGTATCATGCCGATTCATTCCTGAACACTAATCTGCGTTCAACGCTGCAGGATATGTGCATTGAAGACATAGTGATTTGCGGTGTGCAGACTGAATTCTGCGTGGACACAACTTGTAAAAGCGCATTTTCGCATGGCCTGCGTGTTGAGCTGGCAAGCGATGGTCACAGCACCTACGATGGTGAACTCCTTACCGCCGAACAAATTATCGCCCACCACAACAACATCCTAACGCAATTTGCACAAATCAAACCGGCTGCTCAAATCGAACTGGAATAAGAAGCCATCATCATCGGTCACTGCGCACGGTTCAAGGTAGCCGCGAGGAACACTCACTCCTCGATCACTCGAACCTTAATTGTAGGTGTTGTGATCGGTCCGCGAGTGATCCACCGCCAGAATTCCTTGCCGACCCCGGCCATCATTCGACCGAAAGACAGGAAATTAATCATCAACCCATTCTTCCCATCCGTGGCGGACGAAGCCATCCAAACAACCTTTTGAGCAGGAACTTCCGGCAGATTCCCCCAGAAGCGGATGACCGTGTTCAACGGCAGCACCTTCTCTTCAAACCCGGCGATGGCATCCACCCGGGTTAGCATTTCTGTGATCACCAACCCTGGATTGATGGCCATCACTTCAACTCCCGACCCGGCGTATTCTTTGGCGAGCGCTTTCGTAAAGCTCTTGACCCATGCCTTGCTCGATGCGTATGGGTTCTGATAAGGCACCGGCCCAGACTCCCCGCGGCCCAACAGGTTGATGAGCTTGCCGGAGCCCTGTGCTAAGAACTGCCGCATGGCCACATGCGACCCGTAATAGACACCCATGATATTGGTGTCTACCACCTTCTTAAAATGATCCGGCGCGATAGACATCGTCAACCCGTATGGCGCACCAATGCCCGCATTATTGATCCATACATCAAGAGAACCGAAAGCCAAAACGGCCCCCTGCGCCAGTCTTTCCACATCCTCAAACTTGGCGGTATCGCAAACTAAACCTTCTACCTTGTAGCCCTGACTCCTCAATTCGGCCACGGCTGAATGGAGGGTCGCTTCCGTGCGGGCCGCCAGAACAACATTAGCCCCTTGCTCTGCGCAGGCTTTGGCAATGGCTAAACCCAATCCTCGGCTTGAACCGGTAATGACTGCGGTCTTCCCTTCTAATGATTTCATAAACTTGTTCCTTTTTCTACCAATAATGAATTCTCATGATAAGTAACCATCTGTTTCTTTGTTTTCCATAGGCCATTATAAGCAATGATGGCCACGGCCAGATAGGCGCAGGTCTTCGGTATCATCAACATGCCAATCAAGGGGATCTTGCTGGCAAACAAGATCACCGGCGTATAGAAGACAAAAGAAAGGACGATCATCCAGGCAATGGTTTGGAAGAGGATATCTTGTTTGCGTCTGGCAGAATAGAACAGCAATCCAAGAAGACCTAATCCTTGGACGATCAGAAACAGGTTGCGATAAATGCCGATCGGTTGAGGCGGAACCACATCTCCCCATTGATTCGCCGGCAGGGCCATGAAAATAATCCTTACGACACCCACAGCCAACAACAGTATCGTGAACCAGTTTCCAGGTTGTTGGTAACGAGCCTGCCAGACAAAAATGAAAACCATATAGAACATGGTGACTGTGAAAGCCGTGGTCATCATTCCTATCCCAATCAGGTTCATCGATGCGCCGAAGACAGGAATCGGTGTATCCATGATACCCAGTATTTGGGCGAAAACCCGAAAACCAACGTGCCCGGTGTCTCCAGCGGCCAAAAGTATGAACGCCAGACGGATCCAATAGGCCGTCTTTCGGTCTGCTTCAGCCACTTCAGACATCTTGACTGTCATTAATACGACCATCCCCCAAACGAGCAATAAATAAAGCACATCAAAAGTGGTTTCAAAGAGGGCAATCGTTGAAGCATTCACCTTGTTATCCCTTTCAATAATTGTTGATTTTCAACCAAAAAATTCATTAACCAGGCCACAATGCCCACGGCCCCGTCACTCTTTATTCCTTCTGGATACCTTTCATGTACATACTGATAATGAGTTCAATCTTATCAGCAGACAGCGAGACTACGCCAACATGCGGGTATAAGTAGGGATACATCAATCCCAACAATCCCCAGGTGGCAATCTCTGTATCCATTTCACGAAACTCACCTTGTTCTATGCCGGTTTGGATCATTGTGCGCAGCTTTCCGGTGAATTGATGATGGTAAGACACATTAAATTGTTGCCTTGAAGCATGACCTAATTGCGCCATTTCCTGTGTTCCGAGGCGGATGACCGCTCGCTGCTCGGTGGGCTGAGTCAGTACGTATTCCATGAACATGCAAACTTTTTTGTAACTGGTGACCGGCTGGTTATTGATCGAGTCGATCATTCTGCCGATCTCTTCGAGACCGCTGTTCAACACGGCGCAAAAAAGTTCTTCCTTATCTTTGAAGTGGTAGTACAAAGCGGGTTTTGAGACGCCCACCTTCTCAGCGATCTCGCGCATCGACAAACCGCGATATCCGTGTTCGATGAACAGGCTCTTTGCCTTTTCTATGATCGTGTTTCGTGTACTGGGTTCGTCCTCAACCATTTTCGACCTCGTTTATAGTTCTGCCTGCGTATTCAGTTGATTGCTTTGCACAGTAGCTAACTCCTGCTGCCTGTTCTTTAAGCCCAGGGTTAACAAGATCATAATCAATGCCACAAAACCCACCACGCGATACGCTCCGCCATAACCGGCTACGCCGCCCCCCATGGATGCGGCCACTGCGCCGATCAGCGCGCTGCTGGCCAATTGGCCAATGCTGGTGAAGAGTGAGATGAGGCCTTGGGCAGAGGTGCGATCTTGGGCAGAAGTCTCATTCAGCATGATGTATCTCATGGGCGCGCCCAACAGCGATGAAAGGCCCAAGCCGATCACCGCTCCGGAGAGGATGAACCCCCACAGCGTCCCCGAGATGGAGCCTGTACTCAATAACATCATCCCTACCGCCAGCAATAATGTGCCGGAAAACACCATGACCTTAGAACCAAAGCGGTCCATCAAGCGACCTACCAATGGGGAGCCGACAGACATGGCCAGGACCACCGGCAGGATCATATAACTCGAAGTACGAGTAGTGATGATCCCCGGCAAAGCTGCCACGGCAAGCGCAGGCATGAACGCTAAACCGGATTCGCCAAGACCGGCACCGGCTGACAAAATGCTGGAAAGCCTGACCTGACGGCTTTGGAATAAGCTCATGCTGACGATTGGGTCACTGACTTTTCGTTCGATGGTTGGAAAGATCAACGTCAAGGTCAGCCCGAGGAGCAAGAACGGCAGCACTCGTACTGAAAGCAGGCTGCTGAAGAAATGCTGCGTGTCAATTTGATTAAGGCTGTAGGTCAATGAAGCCAGGAGCACGCTCAAGACGATTAACCCGGCCCAATCAAAACGTAACTGTGAACCCGAACCCTTGGAGGGCAGCAACTGCCACCCCATGACAATCACCACCAACGCGATTGGCAGGTTGATGATGAACAACCATTGCCAGGTAGTGATTGATAGAATCACCCCTCCCAGCACCGGCCCGACCAGGAAAGCCAGGCCGAACACAGCCCCGATTAACCCCAATGCCCTTCCGCGCTTTTCGGGCGGAAAAGTATCGCCAATAACAGCGCTAGCCACCGGGAAAATACCGCCCGCGCCAAAGCCCTGCAGGGCTCGTCCAATCAAAAGCACAACAAACGACTTCTGCGGCGATAATGTGATCACAATTGAGCCCAGTGTAAACAGCACCACATCCAGAACATAAATGGACCGCCGGCCAAATTTATCGGACAGTTTGGCCATCAACGGTGTGCCAATCAGGTTGAACAGAACATAGATGGTGAAAGTCCAGGCCAACACCCGTTCGCCAACACCGAAGTATTTCTGGATGGAAGGCAAAGCTGGAGCCACAATAGCAATATCCAGCGCGCCCATGAGCACACCCAGGAACAATACCAACAAGATTTTGTTACGAATTTTGTCGTTCATAACGATAATTCAGCTCCTCTTACTTACCGGTCGGTAAGTAGAGAGATTATAGCTGGTTCATATATCGGTGTCAATGGCTTTTTGACTCTTTTGGTACCGCTCAAGAGAATTGAAGCCCTCACCCCCAATGCAGAAAAGCAAGAAGGGCCAAACTTCCAGGTGGTTTTAAATGTCGGTTTTCCTCTGCTCAACACGACCGGGATGAATTTCAATGCCCCGGAGGATGAGAGTTTGGATGCACAGACAATGCTTCGATTCATCGCCTTAGCACGGCATGCAATCGTCTTTTAAGCTATTCGGCGACGAGCCAGTCGCGCAAACCGCCTTGCTGCAAGCAAGGAACGCAAATCCTGATGGAGAAGGACTTAACACTACGCGGTCGCGCGAAAAAATCTGTGCGACCGCTGAAGACGGTATTAGGAAGAAAGAAAACCTGTTTTCCACGAGGGGCTGGACAGGCGCTTTTACTCTTGCTTAACAACGAGAGATTGCCCGGGATTAGCACGCAATCTCTCGTTCTTAGAGGTGAAATCTAGCATCCTATCGACTGATCATCGGTAAGAATAGGACCGCGCGAACCGTAACGTTAACGGTGATGGTATCTGTGCCGCCCCTGCCATCCGACACCTGGACAACAAAGCTGTCGGCCCCCACATACTGCGCGTTCGGAGCGTACCCGATCACCTTTGAAGTTCCGGTGCCGCTGGCCGTGGCGGAACCGTGGCTGGCAGCGGTCGCAATGCCCCAGGTGATTTCATCTCCGTCGGTATCGGTAGCATGTAGAGTGAGGTCAAACGCGGTTGACATCGTCACGTTTACTGAACCGCCCTCGGTAATCACCGGCGCATAATTGCCCACCGCCGTCAGGTTCAAAGGAACATTCGATCCGCTGGTCCAGGGGGCGGTCTGTTCCGCTTGACGCGATCCAATGAAGAACACAACCATGTCTCCAGGCACGCCTCCATCAATCACGCCCGGCGAATCCGCATCATCTCCAGGTACGTTCAGGCTAAAAACTGTGTCCCCAAGATAGGTTGTAATCACCGTGGAAGCATATTGGACACCATTGATTCTGGCCATTACAACCGTTCCGGCGGGGACGTTGACGCCGTCTATCTTGACCGATCCATAGAAGCCAGATGGAAGGGGCGGAAAAGCGTATGTGGGTTGCACATTAAGCGCTAGAATGGCAAAAACCACAAGAAAAGCGACGAGGATTTGCGATTTCTTCATGGTAACACTTCCTTTCAATTTATGGCTTGACCTTTGGCTTTCGGATGAATAGGAGCCAAAAGACAACGGAAACGATCACGACAGTGGCGACGATCAAGGTAATTGTTAAGAGACGGTTGTTGTTGGTGGTGGTGATATCCTGACTGGTAGAATCTCGAGAGATCTCATCAAGAGGTACAGGTTGAGGTTGGGCTTGCGTCGCTTGTACAGCTGTTGCAGCAGGGTTAACCTGATCCGCCGCCGACGCGACGGAAAGGTCCAGATTGGTGTTCGTACCGCTGTGCCATATGCCAGACTGTCCAGCAACCTGCCCAGCAACCCGAAACTCGATCTTGTCACCCTCGATCCCTCCCTCCACATCGTTCGTGCTGGCGTCATCGCCGGTCACATCCATCGCATAGACCGAGTCCCCCTCGTAAGTTTGCGTTTTCGCCTCTGTATACACTTTCCCATTGATCCAGGCTTCGACCACGGTTCCGTCTGGCACATTTTCCCCGTCTACTTTGACTTTTCCATAAAAGCTGGATGGCAGCGGGGGAAAAGCCAACACAGGTTCGGCGACAAACAGGCTCATCAGGCATATCAAAAGGCAGATCGATATTTGCTTCAGTATTTTCATGAATCCTCTCGTGTTCTAATGGCTTTGTCATTTGGCAAGCCCGGCCGAAGAATGCTTTCAATGTTCTTTTCGGCCTGACCTGCGTTGTTCTTCGCAATTTAGTATGGGACGGTCCAGGTGCGGTCAGCGCTCATCCGAACCCAATAACCCCAACCGGGTGCCATCTCAGTCAAGTCATTCCCGATGGCTGTCGCAGGATCATATCTCTTCCAGGCATCGGCTACATCGGCAGCATGGTAGCTGTACACCAGGGTGAAATCGGACCCCGCGCCGTGCAAGCTCAACGCGTCCGGCAGCGGCAGGCTGGTTCCAGAGGGGAACCCGACCAGATTCCAACCTGTGTGGAGTTCGATCTCGGTAGTGACAGGCTGCGTCCCGCTCAATTCCAGCGTATCCAGCGATGTCATCCGCACCCAGAAACCCATGGTCTCATCCAACGTTGTTAATGTGTTTCCGTAACCGACGTTGGGGGCGTACTTGACCCACAAACCGCTGGTCGCATCCCAGGCATAGACCAGGTCATAACTTCCCGCGATCGACCCCAGCACGCTCGCAATGTCTGTATTTGTGGGATGCACATCGATAGAGACCAGGTTCCACCCCAGAACCAAATCAAGCCGAGTAACCGACGTGATCGTCACGTTCACGGTCAGGCTATCGTTGATCCCAAACGCGTCGGTGACTCGCACAACGAAGCTATCTGTACCAGCGTATCCGCTGTTCGGAACGTATCCAATCGCCTTCTCGCCGCCCGTCTCCGAAGCACTGGCTGTGCCATGCAGCGCCGCGGTGGAAATGGACCAGGTCAGAACGTCTCCGCTGTCCACGTCTGATGCGTGCAAGGTGAGACTGAAGGCAACCGGCAAACCGTCTTCGGACATGGTCACACTCTGAGGATCGCTCTCCGTAATCACCGGGGCTTCGTTTACGTTCGTGACTGTGATAGTGAAGGCTTGCTCAGCATACAACCCGCCCTGATCCGTGGAACGGACCCGCACGGAGTAGCTGGACTTGACCTCATAGTTGAAGGGATTCGTGGCCCGCAGGCCGCTTCCAGAAATATTGAAAGCAGCGTTGTCCGTGTCGCCGGTTCCGGTGACCAGAGTGTAGGTGAAGGTGTTGCCTGCGTCCGGGTCTGTTGTAGAAAGCGTGCCAACCGTCGTGTTGGCAGCAGCATTTTCAGCAATGCTCGTAGCAGACAGAGCCACCACCGTAGGCGCCTCATTGACATTAGTGACCGTGATGGTGAAGGCTTGCTCAGCATACAACCCGCCCTGATCCGTGGAACGGACCCGCACAGAGTAGCTGGATTTGACCTCATAATTGAAGGACGCCGTGGCCCTCAGGCTGCTCCCCGAGATATTGAAGGCTCCGTTGTCCGTATCACCGGTTCCAGTAACCAGGCTATAAGAGAAGGTATTACCTGCGTCCGGATCGGTCGTGGAAAGCGTGCCAACCACCGTGTTAGCAGCAGCATTTTCGGCGATGCTTGAAGCAGACAGAGCCACCACCGTGGGCGCCTCGTTGACATCGGTGACCGTGATAGTGAAGGCCTGCTCAGCATACAATCCGCCCTGATCGGTGGAACGAACTCGCACAGAGTAGCTGGATTTGACCTCATAGTTGAAGGAATTTGTGGCCCGCAAGCTGCTCCCAGAGATGTTAAAGGCTCCATTGTCTGTGTCGCCGGTTCCGACGACCAGACTATATGTAAAGGTATTCCCTGCATCCGGGTCCGTGGTGGAAAGCGTGCCTACCACCGTGTTGGCAGCAGCATTCTCTGCGATACTGCTGGCAGATAGACCAATGGCGGTCGGCGCGTGATTACTGCTTGCGGTTAAGTTCAAGGAGATATTTGTGCCGTATTGCCAGGTCGCGGTCTGGTTGGCCTGAACGGAGCCGATGAAGAAGGTGATTGTTTCTCCTTGAACGCCGCCCTCCACAACCCCGGCTGTTTCCGGGTCATCCCCCGGAACATCCAGGCTAAATACGGTATCTCCTCCATAGAGAAGAACTGTTGTATTCTCATATTCAATGCCGCCAATCCGAGCAGAAATGACTGTGCCGTCGGGGACATTCGCGCCATCGATTTTGACCGTCCCGTAGAAACCAGACGGAATTGGCGGAACAGCCATGGCGCTCTGAACATTGAAAAACAACAAACCCAGCATCAGCGTGATGCTAACCAACAAACTCTTTTTACTCATCTGAGTACCTCCACAACACGTTTCAATCATGTAAAAAGATCTGGAAGCTCACCCGTACAACCCCTTTGATTCCGCGGCTATACGGGTGAATCCATATGCGCTTCTTAATGCACCACGTTCCAAGTGCAATCCGCCGAGACGAACACCCAATAGCCCCATCCCGGCGCCATTTCATTCAGGTCGTTTACCCAATCCGGCGCTTCAGGGTCGAACAGTTTCCACGGGTCGCTCGGTTCGTTGGCCCGATAGGCATACACCAGATCGAGCTCGGTGTCTACGCCATGCAGCGTAAATGCATCGGGCAAGACCAGGCTGGCACCTGCCGGGAACCCAACCAGATTCCATCCACTCTCCAAAGCGATACTGGTAGGACTCACCACTGTGCCGCTCACAGACAGGGTATCGGCTGCGTTCATCTTGATCCAGAAGCCCCTGGTTTCATCCAGTGTGGTCAACGTGTCACCGTACCCAACGCCCGGAGCATATTTCATCCACGAGCCGCTAGTTGCATTCCAACCATAGACCAGGTCATACTGGCCGCTGATCGAAGCCAGCACATCCGCTATAGCGGTGCTGGTCGGGTGAAGGTCAAAGGACACCAGGTTCCAGCCCACCACCAGAGGATAATCATGGGTCACAACGGTTGAAGTGATAGAGAAGGTGGCAACATCCTCATCAAACAGCCCGTCCGGATCGGTGGCGCGGAAGGTGATCGTTTCCACGCCGCTCCAGGCAGAGTTGGGCGGGGTAATCGTGGCGACTCGATCAGTAATGCTGACCGCCAAATCGACATCGCCGCTATATGACCAGACCATCTGCGTGTCGGGGTTGTCCACGTCTACAACGTAATCGTCCAGGGGAATGGTAAAGAAGGTCGCGCCCTCGAGAATGCTCTGATCGGGGATATTGCTCACCACGGGGGCATCGTTCACTCCGGTCACGGTGAAGATAGCGGTGTCTTCGTCAAACAGCCCATCCGGATCGGCTGCGCGGAAGGTGATGATCTCCGATCCGTTCCACTCAGCATCCAGCACTAAGATCGTAGCCACCCGATTGGTAATACTCACTGAAAGGTTCGTATTGCCGCTAGACGTCCAGGTCATTTGGGCGTCTGTGTTATCCACATCCGAGACGAAATTATCCAGGCTGATGGTCGCAAACGCTCCGCCCTCGACAATTGTCTGGTTTGGAATATCCATCACCACCGGCGCATCATTTGCCGCCGTGACGGTGAAGGTGGCGGCATCTTCGTCATACAGCCCGCCGGGATCGGCAGCCCGGAAAGTAATCGTCTCGGCGCCGCTCCAATCACTGTTGGGAGCTGTGATCGTGGCTACCCGGTTGGTGATGCTCACCGCCAGATCCACGTTTCCGCTGAACGTCCAGGTCATTTGCGCGTCTGCGTTATCCACGTCGGAAACAAAGTCATCCAAACTGATGGCAGCAAACGCCGCTCCCTCAGCGATGGTCTGATTGGCGATATCTGCCACGACTGGAGCCTCGTTCACATCCGAGACTGTGATAACAAAACTCTCCTCATAGTTCAGATCGCCTTGATCCATTGTGCGGATGCGCACCGCATAGCTGGACTTCGTTTCGTAGTCAAAGACAGCCGAGGTTCTCAGGTTGTTACCGTCGATGTTGAAGGAGGCATTGTCGTCGCTCCCTGCGCCGCTAACCAGGGCGTAGCTGAATGTATTGCCAGGGTCTGGATCGGTGCTCGTTAAAGTACCGACAAGCGTATTGGCTACCCTATTCTCGGCTACCGTGCTGGCAGAGAGGTCAATATCGGTAGGCGCATGGTTGACCACATTAACTGTCGTGAGGGCGGTACCCTGACCGCCATTCAAATCGGTCACCCGCAGACTTACCGTGTACGCTCCATTGCTAGCCCAGGTGTGGCTGGGTGTTTGGCCGGTCGCGTCAAAAGTACCGTCGTTGTCCCAATCCCATTCATAGGTGGAAACATCCGCGCCCCAATCGTTGGCCGCTCCGCTCAAGCCAACCGCCACCCCAGCCGAACCGTCATAAGGTCCTCCGGGGATTGCCTCAGGCGGGTGGATATTCACTTGAACATTGGTGCCTGTGTGCCAGACGCCGCTGGAAACAACGCGCGTTCCAATTCTGAACGTGACGACATCCCCTTCGACGCCCCCCTCTTTTGGATCCACCCCGTCCTCCCCGGGAACGCTGAGTGTATAAACTAGCTGACCAGCATCTGTGGTAATGGCTGTGCTGGCAACCGGTGTTACCACCCCCGGCACATAGACCTCCACAAGATCACCAACGATCGGCTGCTGATCGGAAATATGGATTTCACCGTAGAAGCTAGAAGGCATCTGCGGAGGATTCCCAGATGAAACCTGAATATTCACCGTAGCCGTATTGCTGTCCCCTACCCCATCGTTGATCAAGAATGTGAAGCTATCCGGGCCGGTATAGTCAGATGCCGGGGTATAGGTGAGTCCAGGCGCTGTTCCTGTCAAAGAGCCGTTCGTCGGGTTGCTGACCAGCATATAGTTGAGCGTACTGCTGTCAATATCGGAACCCGTCAAAGTGATTCCCCTGGCCGTGTCGATGAAGACAGACACATTCTGAGGGTCAGCAACCGGAAGGTCGTTGACCGCTTCCACGGTCACATTGACAGTGACGGTATCGGCGCCGCCGTTGCCGTCTGCGACCTGGACAACAAAGCCATCTGCTCCATAGTAATTGGCTGTTGGTGTGTAACTAACCACCGTAGATGGACCTGTGCCGGAGGCTAGCGCCGTTCCATAACCGGCAGGCGTGGCGACACTCCAGGTCAAGGTATCGCCTAAATCGATGTCCGTGGCGTTGAGGGTGAGGTTAAAGGCGGTAGGCGTGCCGTCTTCCGACATGGTCACTGCCCGCGGGTCTTCACCCGAGATCACCGGCGGAGTATTGCCGCTGCCCGTACCTGAGGTGAACGACCATGTGGGACCATTGGTAGTCGAAGCACCGTCGCTTACCGCCGCGTACCACTCATACTCCGTATTTGGCGCCAGGCCGGGCCAGGGGACGGAGGCATTGCTGCCGTTAACCACGTTGGGAACCGTGCCAATCAGTCCATAAGGCGTCATGTTCCCCCCCATGTCATAGGATAGATTCATTTGATCCGGAGACGTGGTGAGCGACTCCCCTGTAATTGGCGAGTATGTGGTCATGTAGATCATGTCATCGGCAGGCGAGAAGCGGTAAATCCGCAAATAGCCGCTGCCTGCTTCATCCTGATAATCCTGCATGACGATGTGGATGGTATGCCCATCCGTACCGGTTTCAGCGCGGTAAGCAGCGCCGTCGCTGGTAGAGTGCATATGCCCACACAGCATCAGGAATAAATTGGGGTTGTCCCTGAGCGCATTGTACGAAGCCTGATTATTCCAGGAGTCGTCCGTATTGAGAATATCGTGTTGTTCCACAATGGCTCGGCGATCAGGATACTCTTTCAGGCGCGCATCCGCCCAGTCAAGAATCGCGCTGGTGGGGTTGTATTGCAGATTGATGAGTAGAAAATCCATGCCCGAAGCGCTAAAGAGATGGTAGGTGTTGTAATCATTGTAGGCGCCGCCGTAGGTACTCTTCCCGGAAAAGCGTGAAACGCCGAAATAAGTGGGCCACAGGCTGCCGCTGGTCGTATCATGGTTGCCGGGACCGACGCTGTAGTTGACATTCCCCGCATCCAGCCGATCATAGGCCGTATCTGCCCGGGTATATTCCGTTGCACTAGTGGCGGTGTTGACCATGTCCCCCACGGATGTGGCGAAAACGATATTCATTGGCTCTCGGCTATCCGCAATCCATTGCAAATGGTCGGTGAACACATCCGGATAACTGGTGGCATAGTTTTGTGTGTCAGGGATCGCCACCAGCCTGAAATCAGGCCCCGCGGTTGTGCTTACTTCTCGCCCATAGAAGCTGACGTTCAGCGTGTCCAATGGGTTGGGATCACTGGCAGTCACCTGTAACGTTGGAGGAACAGACACATTCACGGCATCATCTGCCGGCTGCATCAGCACCGGCGCATAGGGTGCCACATTCACGGAGGAAATTACAAAGTCGGCGAAGACCGTTTTATCTCCATCGACAAACAGGGACCAGGTGCCGTTGCCGTTATTGAGCACATCGGCGGCATCCGGCCCGCTCCACGAGCCGAACTCATAACCAAGGTCGGCCACTGGAGTCAATGTCACCGTGACTCCGGATGGGTAAGACGCAGCCAGCGGGCTGATCGTTACACTCCCGTGCCCTGAGCTGGTCGCATTGACAGCGTATGTTTCGCTACCGGCGCAGTACTCGAGATTAAGCCTGGGGCGATTGACCTCTGTTGTATTTTCGCTGGATGCAATATACAAGGAATTCGATGAGCCTGTGTAGTCTTGAATGATCAGACCGTAATTACCGGCTGCTCCGCTGATCCACTCTTGCACAGCACTCACCCCGGCAGCATTTAAAATAACGGTCTTGCTGCCCGTCGTGGAAAAACTGGTTGTGGTCGCGTTCCACAAGTTGGTATCAAACCGGTCCAGACTGGTACTTGCTGCCCCTGCAGTTCCCCAACTGCCTGCGCCGTTATAGGTGTTCCAGTTTGCGCTGGTTGTCGAAGCCGCCTGGGTGCTGGTGCCTTCCACCCAGCTTTGCCTCATACTGTACAGGCTGTAAGCAACGGTGGATGTGTCACTCACATAAACCCCGAGGCTGCCCGAAGTAACCACCGCGTTCGATGGAATCGAGCTCAAATCCCATCTCAGCAGCGCCGTCCGCCTGTCCGTGCCGGTGGTTCCGTTGATGTGCAGGGATGTGTTTCCACCGTTATTGTAAGTGGGGTCGTTCGCGCTCAAGTATGTGTCTTCTACGGCGACCATTGAATCACTTCCGCACGTAGTCACCGTACCCGAGACGGGCATATTCGTAATCACCCCACTGCTGGCGTGAGTGATATTCCCCTGGAACAGGCCAATTGTTCCCGAGTACAGCCGGACAGAAATTGTCGTTGGAGCCACGTCCCCCGCAATCCGTGGTAAGGAGAGGTGAGCGAAATAATCCGTCCCATTGGTAGATAGCTCAAAGCCCGCGGGGGCATCGATGCTAATGTCCTCCGTCAGGTTGCCCCCCGAGACCGTATAAGTCTGAACGGTTGAGTAGACTCCTGGCTGGCTGGTGAATGCGTTCAGCGCGCCAGCCACAGTAATCACAGGATCGGTGGTCTCTTCCGCGAGCATGAACACACTCAGGGCATAGGCATTCGCAACCGAGCCTGCAATTTCCGATGTTGTAGATGCCCGTGAACGGATCACGATGGTACCGTCCGAGCCTGGATTGATCCCTGTCCAGCGGACAACATACCCTTGTGCCCGATTGGTCCCGGTGTTGATGGCAATGGTGTGATCATCGACCACGGTAACGCCGGACGTGCTGGCGTTTATCGCTGCGGTATCGCCTGAAAGGATGAAGGTGGTGTTACGGGTTGTATAGCCCCCATCTCTAGCGGTAGAACCTGCAAAGGTATAGGTCCTGGCAGGATCCAGCCCGCTCAAAGTCAGGTCAACCCACCACCCCGACGTGCTGCTATTGACCACTCCGACCATATCCGCATACGGGTAGAAGGTGTTATATGCATCTGTCCCTGAGTTCGCGTCCACCCCATTCGACGTGGATGAGATAGATCCATTGGAAGTAAACGCCGCGGTAATGCCAGTATTGCTGCCGTCGGACTGCCTTCTGAGCTGACCGGAACCATTATAGGCAATGGTGGTCGTATTCGCAGTTGTGTGCTGTGAAGAGCCTGAGACCGAATCATTGTAAGCGATCCAGGTATAGGCTGCCGCTTGAACCTGTTGGGGCGGTTGTATACCCACCAACGACAGCGCAAACAGCAGGGCAAAGAAACCCTGAAAGAGCTTCCTCGCAGATGTGGACAGAGACTTTTTTACCATCCAATTTGTGTTCATAATCGCCTTCCCCTCACAAAGACTAGCTCACCGTTTATGGTTCAATGCTCAAAATGATGAGATTTGCTCTGGTCAGGTTGGCGTGCCATTCCGCACGCACGCCAACCTGACCGACCGAGCGATATATTAATGAACCACGATCCAGGTATGATCCGCGCTCACCCTGATCCAATACCCCCAACCCGCAGTCATCTCTGTAAGATCATTGGACCATTCGGGGGCGGTCCGGTCGAAAACCTTCCACTGGTCAACATCTTGCGGATGGTAGGCAAACACCAGGCTGAAATCGGTGCCCACACCGTGATCACTCAAGGCGGCAGGAAGCGCGCCGTTGGTCAGGGACGGGTAGGCAACCAGGTTCCAGCCCCCGGCATTGTCCGACAGGCTGATCTCTGTATTCACCGGAACCGTACCGCTCACCTCCAGGGTGTCCGCAGCGGTCATGTGAATCCAAAAGCCCATCGTTTCGTCCAGGCTAGAAAGCGTGTTTTGATACCCTGGCCCGGTTGGGTCATACTTCATCCAGTTCCCGCTCGCCGCATGTGCCCCGGTCGAGTCGTAGGCGTACACCAGGTCGTAATGGCCGGAAATGTCATTAAGAACCGTGGAGATCTCCAAGTTGGCCAGATGCAAGTCGAACGAAACAAGATTCCATCCTGCAACCAGCGGAATGCTGCGGGACGTCGAAGTTTCAGCAAAGTGGGCCGTAACGCTGATGTCCGCCATAATATTGGTATCGGTGCGAGTCGCAGTGGTCACCCCATCACTCCAATCAACAAAGTGATAGCCAGGATTCGCGACTGCTGTCACAGCCGTGCCGTCGTTGCCATGATCTACGCTCTGGACCGCATCTCCGCTCAACGTTCCGCCCGTTCCCGCTGTATAAGTCAGCGTGTACGTGTTGATGGCAAAAGACGCAGAAATGGTGTGGTTCGCGGTGACATTGTTGAATGTGTAAGTGCTGTTTGCGCCAATCGAGACCCCGTCCACCACAACGTCAGTCACGTGGTGTCCTGCCTCTGGGGTGATGTTGAATGTTTGGCTGGCGCCCTCGTTGACCACCACCGCACCAGAAGGCGCAATTGAGCCATGTTCGCCCGCCGAGGCCGTGATCGTGTAGGTTACGGTTGCATTCTCTTCAAAATTCGCAGTGACACTGAGGTCTGCTGCAATGTTGGTATCTGTGCGCTCTGCGGTAAGTCCTCCATCACTCCAACCGACAAAGTGATAGCCCTCATTTGCGACCGCTGTCACAGCCGTACCGCTGCCGCCGTGACTCACCGTCTGGAGCGCATCGCCGGTCAATGTTCCGCCTGTTCCTGCCGTGTATGACAAGGTGTAGGTATTGATGTCGAACGAAGCGGCAATACTGTGATTGGCAGTCACATTACTGAAGGTGTAGGTACCGCCCTCGCCCACTGAAACCTCGTCTACCAGCACATCGGCGACATGGTAGCCAGCCGCCGGAGCGATAGTAAAGGCTTGGTCCGCACCCCAGTTGACGGCCACCGCCCCCGAAGGCGTGATTGAGCCATTCGCCCCTGCCGATGCTGTGATCGTGTAGGTATTGATAGCAAACGAGGCTGTGATGGTATGGTCTGCTGTCACGTTTGTGAAGGTGTAGGTACTGACTGCACCTACCGAGACGCTGTCAACCAACACATCCAAAATATGATAGCCTTCCGCCGGAGCAATAGTAAAGGCCTGGTTCGCGCCCCAGTTGACGACCACCGCACCCGAAGGCGTGATCGAACCATTTTCCCCTGCCGATGCTGTGATCGTGTAGGTGTTGATGGCAAAGGACGCTGCGATGGTATGGTCTGCTGTCACATTTGTGAAGGTGTAGGTACCGACTGCACCCACCGAGACACTGTCAACCAACACATCCAAAATATGATAGCCTTCCGCCGGAGCGATAGTAAAGGCTTGTTCCGCCCCCGAATTGACCACCACCGCACCCGAAGGCGTAATTGAACCGTTCTCCCCTGCCAATGCAGTGATCGTGTAGGTCGGCAGAGCCGTGTAGTTAACCGCAACGGCATGATCGCTCCCCGGCATTACCAGGGTGTTGGTAGCCGCTTTGCTGCTGTCATTCGCTGTGCCTGTCCAGCCGCCGATTTGCCAACCCGAGTCGGGGACAGCGCCACTCAGGACGATCGACTCACCTGCCACGTATTGCCCCGCGGCTGGGCAAGCTGCCGATTGGTTCGGCGTGGCAACCGGACTGCTCCCCTGACCGGTGTGGCTCAAGGTCAACGTGTAACAGGTTGGGCCAAGCGCAGCCGGGTTGATCGCCACGGCAGCAATAGCCCAATAGCTAGAGCTTGCCGCTGTCCAACTCATCGTGACAGAACTCGCGGCAGCTTGCTGAACGCTTCCAGACCCGCGAGCGTTAGAGACGAAATTCGTCCACAACTGATTCTGACCTGAAGCAGGTGTCAGAGTCTGAGATGAACTGCTTCCACCCATAAAGACCGTATCATAAACCAACTCGCTCCCATTCAGCCCTGACAAAGTGACACTGGGAGCAGTAGTCTGGGAAGAGGGCCCAGCGCCGCCCGGAGAGCCCAATGGTGTTATCTGATTTACTCCCGCAAAGTTAGCCGCGCCCACCACAATGCCGTTGCTGACAGCATCCGAGAAGGTGACCGTGACCGTGCCCGAGACACCGGCAGGCGGGTTGAGCAGGCTATATATCGCAGCATAGCGCAACTGTCCTTCCGTCTTTTGGGTGATGACCGGCGTCAGGTCAACGACGCTGCCACCGGAGGGGGTAAAGGTAACCGAGGAAATGGAGCGATCCGTGCTGCCGCAATTCCAGGAGATTCCCACCAGCATCAAGCGATTCCCCCCCGTGCCAGTATCAACAGCCACGGAGGCGCTGCTGGCATTTGCAGCCCCTGTACTGGTGACGACGGCCCCATCCAGGGTCACCGCCGGGGCAAAATTTGCCGTCACGGTAACTGCTTGGGCGGGCATGGTGAACGTTGTGGCAGCCAGGTTCGGATCTCCAAACGTCCCCGCCGGTGCCGTCCAGTTAACAAAGCGGTACCCGGATGCAGCCGCGCCGCTGATATTCACCACCATACCTGGGCCATAGGGAGAGGCCCCGGTGAGATCCGTAGCAGTCCCCCCGCCGCCAGGTGACACGGCCATGTCCAGCGCATAAGTGAAATCAGGGGCAAAGTTGGCTGTCACAGTAACCGTCTGAGTGGGCATCGTGAAGGTGGTAGAAGCTGCGTTGGCATCTCCAAAAGCGCCTGCCGGAGCCGACCAATTCACGAAGTGATACCCGGCAACCGGAGCGGCGCTGATACTCACCACCTCGCCAGATTCATAAGGAGACGTACCGGTCAAGTCTGTTGCCGTCCCGCCGATGGATGGAGATGCCGCCATGCTGAGGGTATAGGTGGGGGGCCCAGAAGGGGCTGGATTGATCGGAACAGCAGCAATCGCCCAGTAAGCCGAACTCGCCGCCGTCCAATTCATGGTCACAGAGCTGCCCGCGGCTAACGCTGTGCTGGCCGCTGCCCGCGTATTCCCGGCAAAATCATTCCATAATTGGGATTGGTCTGTGTCAGGAGTTAACGTCTGCGAAGAACCACTTCCGCCCATGAACACGGTGTCAAAAACGAGCTCACTGCCACTCAAACCGGTGAGGGTCACAGTGGGGGTAGTAGTTCCGGAGCTCGGGCCCGCTCCACCCGGCGTGCCAAGTGGAGTCGTTTGGTTCACCCCCATGAAGTTCGCTGCTCCTGCCACAATCCCGCTGCCCACCGATCCCGAGAAGGTGACCGTCAGTGTTCCTGCCGTCCCGCTGGGCGGGTTGAGCAAGCTGTAAATGGCCGCGTAACGCAATTGCGTCCCGGCTTGTTGGGTGATGACTGGCTCCAGGTTCACGGCGCTGCCGCCGGAGGGCGTAAAGGTAACCGATGAGATGGTACGCCCTGTAGAGCCACAGTTCCAGGAGATCCCTGCCAGCATCAGGCGGTCTGCCCCTGTGCCGGTGGTGTGATTGACCGTAATGCTGCTGCCGCTCGCCGCGGTACCACTGGATACGGCTCCGTCCAAAACAGGCGAAGTCAGCGAGCTTTGCTCAAAGCTGGATTCAATCGTGTGATTGGCCACAACATTGGTAAATTCATACACGGTCACGGGGCCAACCGAGGCACCATCCACCAGCACATCGCCCACCTGGTAGCCGGAATTGGGCGTAATGCTGAAACTCTGGTTCGCGCCCGAGACCACACCCACAACACCCGCCGGGCTGATACTACCATTCAGACCTGCCGTGGCGGTAATGGTGAAATCGGGCTCCGAAAAGGGCGCAATAGCGTATGAGTAATTCACGGTTGCGCCGCTCGTCGCGATGTAATCCACCGTGGTCTGGGTGGAATTCACCGATACCTGTAAGTGACCCGGGCTGGGCATCGCCTGGATGGTGTACCCCTCCTCGGAGGTATAGATACCAAACCCGCTCCCCGAGAACCCAGCGGCGGGAAGGGCTTGATACACCACACCGTCCCGAGATTCGTAACCATATTGGTGATCGTGCCCATGAAAGAAGGCGCTGACGTGATTGGTGACAAATATCTGATGCACCGGCTCGCTGCCCCATTCGGGTCGTTGGCTTTCCCATTCGTAGGTCGTGCCCGCCTCGTTGTATCCACCCCATTCAACCAGGTGTGCCGGGTTGGCCCCGCCACGGACATAATCGTCCGATCCGCCGGTCATGTGGTGGGCAAAGACGAATTTGTACCGCGCATCGCTTCCTTCAAGGGTCGTCCGAAGCCAGTTGAACTGAGTCTGGCCCAACGTCCAATCCCAGCGGTTACCAGAACCTTCGTTCTCTTCACCGCCGCCCGTGGTACCGATGAATGGCTTGGTCGTAGTAAACCAAAAGGGATCAATGACTACAAAGAGTGCGTCGCCCCAGGTCCAGGCATAATAATCCTCGCGCAGGTGGTCGCCATCCAGTTCCGGCACGGTTTCCGTGTCGCCTGTGTAAAAACCGTCTGGCGCCGGGTTGACGTAGTACTTCTTCTGCGCATTGGTCGAAAGCACCGGCGGACTGCCTGTATCATCGAGATGCCAGCCCTCTTGTTGTTCGTGATTGCCTGCAGCCAGGAAGATCGGCGTGGAATGACCGACAAGGTCAAAAAATTGGCGTTGATACAGATAGGCCGCATCCGCTGCGTTGGCTGTTGTGACCGAATCCATGGCAAAGGTATCGCCCAGATCAATTTGAAAATCCGGCGCTGCGCCGGCAATATTGGTCATAGTCTGCGTCCAGGTAGCCGCATTGCCCAGCATAATGTTCACATGCGAATCGGAAGTGATACTGAACGAGAACGCGCTTCCTTCCGTACGCTGCGTCCAGAACGAATGCTCGGTGCGGTTCACCCAGTCATCCGCTGGGTCGCCCGGGGCATGATACTGCATCCGGTAGTAATACCGGGTATTCGCAGTCAGTCCAGACAAGACCGCCTCACTGGGCTGTCCGCCCGTAGCAGTCACATTACCCGTTTGAGCAGTATACGTCCCCGGCGCAATGCCATATTCGTAGTGATATTCGATCGTGATATCGGGAACAATGTTGATAGTGACCGAGCTGGATGTTGGGCGACCCAGAAGCTCTGTGCCGCTAAAGGTGATCACGGCGGCGGCCTGAACTACTGTCGCGGGCAACCCAAGCGCGCTAAACAGCACACTCAGGATGATAAAAAGCGAAATCAAGCGAGCATTGAATGGGTGGTGCATGTTCCCTCCGTACAAGATCAAAAGCAATGCTTTCCGCAAGCTGGTCATATTTCGGAGAACGGGCGTTTGGACGCCACAACACAAACTGGCGGCAGGCCCGGCTAGAAAGGTTCCCCGTGTCTCTCTAGCCAAGCCTGCCGCGTCTATCATCTGTTAGTAACCCACAACCCAGGTGTGGTTCGCGCTTACCTGAACCCAATACCCATAGCCCGGAACCAGTTCCAGCAAGTCGTTTCCGATCGGAGCCGTGCGATCGTATTTCTTCCACACGTCGCTATCGGCTGCATGATAGGCATAGACCAGGCTGAAATCGGTTCCCACGCCGTGATCGCTGAACGCACCGGGCAATTCCAGGGGATCCGCGCTGGGGTAACCGACCATGTTCCATCCCGTGAATAAGGGGATATCCGTCGTCGTTGGGACGGTACCAGACACCACCAGCGTATCCGCTGCCGTCATCCGAATCCAGAAAGCGCTGGTCTCGTCCAGTTCGGTCAGCGTGTCGCCGTAGCCCACATTGGGCGCGTATTTCAGCCAATTGCTTGCCTGAGCGTCCCATGCATAAACCAGATCGTAGTTCCCCGCAATACTGTTGAGAACCGTGGCAATGGCAGGGTCGGTCGGCGCCAGATTGAAGGAGACCAGGTTCCAGCCCGCCACCAACGAGATTTCCATATTGCCGGGAGTGATGTGGACGGTGGCTGTGTCGGTCACGGCGTTGCCGTCTTCATCGCTGACTCGCAGCCCGATGGTGAAATCACCGGCCGCGTTCCAGACGTAACTGGGAGTCATCCCCGTGGCGTCATCGTAAGCCGCGTCACCATCCAGGTCCCAGGCAAACGAGCAGGTGTCCACCGCGGCGCAGTTTGCCGACCCGTTCAAGGAGATCGACTGGCCGGTGGACCCTGAGTACGGCCCGCCGGCGTCCACATTGCCCGGCAGCACGTCCAGAATGGTCACAGTGAAGGTGGTGAAACCCTCGCCGCCTTGCAAATCGGTCACTTTCATGCCAACCGTCACGGCGCCGTTATCGTTCCAGGTGTGGTTTGGAGTCTGTCCCGAAGCATCGTAGACGCCGTTGTTATTCCAATCCCACTGGTAGGTAGAGCTGTCGGAGCCCCAATCGTTTGCCGAACCGGAGAAACTAATCGAAGCGCCTTCGTCCCCCGAATACGGCCCACCCGCGACCGCTTCCGGTGGATGAATATCCAGGCGGACGTTGGTCCCGCCGACCCAGGCATGTGTGGCAACGATTCGCCCATCGATGCGGAAGGTAATGGTGTCGCCGCTGACGCCGCCGTCCTTGGCCGGTGTAGCGGTCGAGTCACCGGGAACATCCATCGAGAAGTTCAGCGGCGTGGCGTTACTAATCACATCGTTTGCCACCGGGTCCGCCACCCCCGGCACGTAGGCGTAGATGAGTTGCCCAGGTGTGGGCGGATTGGTAAGAATATGGATCTCACCATAGAAACTGGAGGGCAACACAGGGGGCAAACTATTGCTGACATTGATGGTAACGGTGGCTGTGTTACTGTTGAGGGCGCCATCGTTGGCTTGATAGGTGAAGGTATCATCGCCCGTAAAGTCCGTTTCAGGCGTGTACGTGAAGGAACCGTTTGCGTTGAGGGTCAACGTGCCATGCTGCGGATCGCTCATTCGGATAGCGGTCAGAGGATCCAGATTCGCATCCGTATCGTTTGTCAGTACGCCTGGAGCAGCCACACTTAAGGCGGTGTTCATGTTGGTGCTGTAGCTATCGTTCACCGCCACCGGAGACACGTTGTCTGCCGAGAAAGTGGCGGCTATGGCATGGTTGGCTGTGACATTCGTGAACGTATAGCTTGTCACCGCCCCTACCGAGGCGCCGTCCACCAGAACATCCGCCACGTGATAGCTCGCCGCCGGGGTGATAGTAAAGCTTTGGTTACTCCCCTGGCTTACCGGCACGCTTCCCGACGGAGAAATGCTTCCATTGGCTCCAGCCGAGGCCGTAATGGTGTAAGTTGGCAAGGCAGTGAAATTTACCGCAACCGTGTGGTCATTGGAAGGCATCGTCAGGGTGTTGGTGGCTGCTGTGCTGCTGTCATTGGCCGTGCCCGTCCAACTGCCAATCTGCCATCCCGAGTCAGGCGTCGCCCCACTCAAAGAGATCGCCTGACCTGCCTCGTACTGCCCGGGAACCGCGCAACTCGTCGATTGCCCAGGAGTGGCGGTTGGATTATTGCCCTGGCCCGTATGGCTCAATGTCAGTGTGTAACACACCGGGGTAACGTCAGACGGGTTGAGGGGAACGGCAGCAATCGCCCAATAGGCCGAGGAGGACGCTGTCCAACTCATGGTGACCGAACTCCCCGAAGCCTGCTCCATGCTGCTCGCACCGCGCGTGTTGGAGGAGAAATTGCTCCACAATTGAGTCTGGCTGGCGCCAGGCGTCACAGTTTGTCCAGAGTCGTTTCCTCCCATAAACAGTGTATCGAAGACGAGTTCGTCTCCTTCCAGTCCAGAGAGAGTCACGGTAGGAGCGGTACCCTGAGAGGTAGACCCCGCGCCGCCCGGTGTTCCGAGAGGGTCTGCCTGGTCCACTCCTGAGAAGTTGGCCGCGCCCACCACAATCCCGTTACTGACCTCTCCCGAGAAGGTGACATTGACCGTGCCAGCAACCCCGACGGGCGGGTTGAGCAGACGGTAGATAGCGGCATAACGCAACTGCGTCCCCGCTTGCTGGGTGATGACCGGCTCCAAATTGACTGCGCTGCCGCCGGAGGGCGTAAAGGTAACCGAGGAGATGGCCCGTCCCGTGCTGCCGCAGTTCCAGGAGACGCCCACCATCATCATGCGTTCGTTGCCTGTCCCTGTGTTGACACTCAGGCTGGCACTGCTGGCGTTTGCTGCGGCGGTATTGTTATAGACTGGGCCATCTTGCGTCACGCCCGCACCTACGGTTCCCGCTGGAAGCATGGTATACGAGTAGACCGGAGATGAAGCTCCCGAGCGAACAAAATCGACGGTGGCTTCTTCGGGCCCTACCGTTACCTTGAGGTGACCGGGGCCCTGCGTAGAATCCGCCCAGATCGTATTTCCCGAATTGCCTCCCGTAGTATACGTGCCGAACGAGCCGCTAAAACTCCCCGACGGCACAGCCTGGTAAACCATGCCGTTGAGTCGCTCGTAAGCATACTGGTGATCGTGACCGTGGAAGAAAGCCGTCACGCCGTTGGCTTCCATCATCTGACGAATTGGCAGGCTTCCCCATCCAATGCGATTGGTCGCCCAAGTGTACGTGGTGCCATCCGTGTTGTTCCCGCCCCACTCGACAAAATTGGCGGAATCAACACCGCCGTGACCGTAATTCACCTGGTTGATCGGCGAAGACATGCCATTTCCGCCCACAATTTGGTGGGAAAGCACAAACTTATAGCTGGCGGTGCTGTTTTGCAGGGTGGTTTGCAGCCAGTTGAACTGCTCCTGCCCCAACGTCCAATCCCAGCGGTTACCCGACCCGTTGGTATCCGTCTCACCACCACCGACAGTGGTTGTGTATGGCTTTGGGGTGGTGAACCAGAATGGGTTGATCACCACAAAGAGAGCGTCTCCCCACTCCCAGGCGTAGTAAGCCTGTTGCAGTTGGTCACCGCTCAGATAGGGATTGGTTGCGGTGTCTCCGTTGTAGAACGAGTCGGGAAGCGGGTTGAGTAAGAACTTCTTTTCGGCGTTCTTGCTCATGATGGGCAGGCTGTTGGCTACAGGTTCCAGTTGGTGCCAGGCCTCTTGTTGTTCGTGGTTCCCGGGCAGCATGAAAATGGGAGAGGAGCCGCTGATGATATTGAGGAATGGAAGCACATCTTTGTAAACCTGCTCGGTAGCCGCCACATCCCCAATACTGATGCTGGCGCTGCCGTTGTCCATCGCCACAGTGTCGCCGAGATCAATGGAAAAGTCGGCGTTGTCCACCCTGACATCGTTCAATGTGTCCGTCCAGGCACCGGAGTCTCCCAACATGATATTGATATGCGAATCAGAGGTGATCGTGAAGGAGTAGGTGCTCCCCGCAGCCCGTTGCGTCCAGAAGGACCCTTCGGGGCGAGCAATCCAGCTAGCCCCGCCATCCGGGCTGTACTGCATCCGGTAGTAGTAATGCATGTTCGGGGTCAACCCGGTGATGGTCACCACCTGGGGCTGTCCAGCCGCGACGCTGATCGCCGGCGTAACACTTGCATAAGTCCCCGATACAGTGCCGTACTCGTAATACAAGGAAATGGCAGCATCTGGAACGACGCTCACCGAGATCGATGTATCCTCAGGCCGTCCCAGGAACTCCGTTCCAGTGAAGGTAATTGGCAAGGCGCTGCCCGTGAAGTTCGCGGTGACGATCTGGTCAGAGTTCATCGTCACAGAGCACGGCCCCGTTCCCGCGCACGCACCGCCCCAACTCGAGAAAGCATATCCCGCACCGGGCACCGCGGTCACCGGCACCACTGTTCCCTGGTTATAGGCATGCGTTCCTGACGCCGGAGAGATCGTTCCCGCGCCGGAAGGCATCACTGCCGTGGTCAGATTGAAGGTTGGCACGGCAGTGAAGTTGGCCGTCACGCTCTGGTCCGAGTTCATCGTCACCGTGCACGGCGCTGTTCCGCTGCATGCCCCGCTCCACTCCGAGAAAACGAACCCGGTCGCAGGCGTGGCAGTGACCGGAACCGATGCGCCTTCAGCGTAGGTGTGAGCCCCTGCTGCCGGGCTGACCGTCCCGCCCTCAGCCGGGTTCACCCCGGTGGTCAAGGTGTATGTTGTTCCTGGTGCGTGAGGCACGATCGTATAAGAGTAGGTGACGGTGCCGCTGGTTGAAGCAGAGGAAATGTAATCTACCGTTGCCTGTTCTGGAGTGACCGAAATGCGCAAATGGCCGGAGTTCGGCAAAACCCGGATGGTGTTATAGGTACCATGGTCGCCCTCGGTGTAAATGCCGCTGAACCCCGAGCCGCTCATGCTGGGGGAAGGCACCTCTTGATAAACGATGCCATCGCGGGTCTCGTATGCATACTGATGGTCATGACCGTGGAAGTATGCACTGACCCCGTTTGCGACCATCAACTGATGAATGGGCTCGGTGCCAAATTCTGCAGGGTCCCGATTGCTAGCGAAGCCGTCCGAACCATCCGAATTCGCTCCACCCCACTCAAAGTAAGCAGCAGCTTCGGCGCCTCCGCGGACATAACCCGCGCCCACGCCAGAAATAGCCCGGGTGATTCCACCCGTCATCTGGTGGGAGAAGATGAATTTGTAAGGCGCGCTGCTGTTCTCAAGCGTTTGTCTCAGCCATTCAAATTGCTGCTGACCCAGCGTCCAGCTCCATTGATCACCGGTAACCGCCTCACTGCCCTCTCCCGCTGTAGCGGTGTAGGGCAAATCCATGGTGTATTGAAACTCATCGATGACCACAAACAATGCATCGCCCCAGGTCCAGGCGTAGTAATCTTCACGATACTGATCGCCATACGTTCCAGCATCGATGGAAGACAATAGGTCTGTGTTTGCGGAATAAAAACCATCCTGAACGGGGATAGGATAATACAACTTTCTGGCTTGAATGCTTGCCAGAGGCAGGCTGAAAGCGTCGTCGAAGTTCCATCCCTCCTCATTCTCGTGGTTCCCAGGCGTCAGGAAGATGGGCACCGAGCCGCCAATCCGGTCAAAATAAGCCGGTTCCCGGTAAGCCAGGTAAGCGTTGTTGACCGCTGTCTGCGTGGTGGCGTTGTCAATCATAAAGGTATCGCCCAGGTCAACGGTGAAATCGGGATCCTCGTTCAAAATATTGGTCATCGCATTCGGAAAGTTGCCGGTTAATTGAGCGTGCGAGTCGGAAGTGACGGTGAAGATGAATGGCTGACCCGGTGCGCGCTGCGTCCAGAAGGAATGCTCTGGGCGACTGTTCCAGTCATCCATTGCCTCCCCCGGGGCGTGGTACTGCATCCGGTAGTAATACTGCGTATTGGGGCTCAAACCGGTGATGACCACCTCACTCGGCTGACCGGCCATGCCAGTCACATTGGGTGTTGAAGCAGTATAGTTGCCCGCCTCGGTGCCATATTGATAGTGATACTCAATGTCGGCCGCGGGGACGATGTTTACTGCCACCGAGGTGTCTGTGGGTTTGCCCAACAACTCCTCCGCCGTAAAGGTTATGGTTGTGGCTGCCTGCACATTGAGTGTAGGCGCCCATATCAACGAGAGCAGATAGGTTAAAATGACGAGCGCCCTAAGCACTCGCAGAGAATTGGCCCAAGTTGTTCTTCGCGTCGACATCGAATGGAACAAGACCGTGTTTTGAGACATAGCATTACCCCTTTTTGGTATCACCTTTTTTGCCGAATGGAGGTTTTTTTTGACAGTAGTTTTTTCCACATACGTGAGTGCTCTTCGGAGTTTCCCCCCGCTTCCGCAAAGCCAGCTTGAATAAAAAATCGGATGTTTAGCAGCATATCCATTTCTGCCTGTTGGCTCTGACAACAGCCAGCGCGAATAGACTCGTCTGAGCGGTTGCGCCAACAGACCTGATTGTCCACCAATCTATAGAATCAAAAAAACCGTACCTTTATTCCCCGCTAAAAAAGGTCGGTTTCGCAATTTGCTCCCTGGAGATCTATGCTTCACCCGATTTGCGGGATCCAGCCCTGCGACCAGTGTCAATCTCCAGATCATCGCACCCTTCAGACATGATTGCTGACGCTGTAAGGGATACGTATAAATTTAAGCGCTTACAAATAACTGAATAATCACATTATAGATAAACTACTCCGAATTGGGGGGGTTTTGTTACAAGGGCGGTTGGGAGTATTGTTACAGAATTGTTACAAAAGCCGTTACAAAGCTCAATAGAAATATCAGGACACAGCCCCCGCATCAGCCAGGGACACCACAATATCCAGGTCGCCAAGGATGGGCTGCAACCAATCCAGAACCGCCCGGTGATCTACCTCCGCCATCCGCCCCAATACCAGGCATTTCTCCCCGAAATCAGCCACGATGGACGTGCCGATCCAGTGAGATTTCATTTTTAGGAAATCTCGATCAATGGAATGCCGCTCGACATAATCTGGGCCAAAGCGCTCGACGAGTGCCGTTCGCAGCGAATTCCCCTCTCGCCAGACGGTCAGGTAATGGATCACAATCCCGACTTCAGAAAAATGCTTGGTCACTTCACGCGCGCTGATGCCCAACAGCCAGACCATCCCCGCGATCCGCCGGATTCGCTGCGTGATTCGGGTGCGATCTACGCCGTTCGCATAATATCGGAATGTGCGCTGGCAGGAGCCGCAACGAAAACGATGATACCCGCTCGTCTGAGTCAAGGTATCCTGTACTTCCTTTTCACCCATCCCCCATCCTTGTAATACGTCACTGCCGCAATAAGGGCAGTTCTTGGGGCGCTTGGTGACCGAAGAATTGGAATCGGCTAGCCGCAAAACAATGACTGCCATTCATCCCACCTCGTGGTCCGCCAAAACGATGTTCCTGCCAAAACATTGTATAACATACTATAGAACTAAACAATAAGGCTACCATTACGACATGGTTGCAGAATCGCTTCAAGAGCCAGGGCCAAAACCATAGAAAACAACCCGCAGCAGACGATTCGGAGATCGGCCAATTGCGGCTCCTCTTCCTCGCCGCTAGAGGACGGTACATAAGGGTATGAGAGGCCCTATGTATTGAGTTCAGAGGGGCTATCCGGGGGCGCCTCTTAAATTTGGACCGCCATAGAACAAACAGGGATTCTCTTATTGGACAAATTCTAAATTAGCCGCAGCACGAATATGACCCCAATTATGACTCGGGGGACTACTGCCATTTCATTAAATCACATACAATCTCTTGCAGAGTCAGGGATGACTTTGAATTTTCTTCCCAAGAGGATCAAGACAATGCAGGATTTTCTCATCACATGTTGCTCCACAGCGGACATGCCCCTGGATTATTTCCAGCGTCGCAATATCCCATTTATCTGTTTCCACTTCATGATGGATGACAAAGAATACCCGGACGATCTGGGGCAAACCATACCATTCGATGATTTTTATGCCAGAATAGCAGCCGGCGCAATGCCAACAACCTCCCAAGTGAACGTGAACGAATTTGTATCCTTCTTTGAACCCTATCTGGCACAGGGCAAAGATATTCTGCACATTTCTCTTTCTTCCGGATTATCCGGCACCTATAATTCTGCCGTGCTGGCACGCGAACAACTTCAAAAGAAATATCCCGATCGGACCCTCCAGATCGTCGATTCGCTGGGGGCTTCATCTGGTTACGGGATGCTGGTCGACCTGGCAGTTGATCTCAAAGAAAGTGGGGCCGCCCTGTCCGATATTTCTGATTGGCTCATGCAGACCCGTCTGCATATCCATCATTGGTTCTTTTCAACAGATCTGACGCACTACAAACGCGGGGGTCGGATTTCAGCCACTTCAGCCGTAGTGGGCGCGATGTTAAATATTTGCCCTTTGATGAACATGGATCATCAAGGAAAACTCATCCCGCGCCAAAAGATACTCGGGAAGAAGCGAGTTGTTCGTGAGATCGTTAAAAAAATGGAACATAACGCCCAAAGCGGCACAGGCTACACAGGAAAATGCTTTATATCCCATTCTGCCTGCTACCAAGATGCGCGTGAAGTAGCAGACCTGATTGAGCAGAAATTCCCCCATCTGAACGGAAGGGTGATGATCAACACCGTCGGAACCGTGATCGGTTCCCACACCGGACCGGGCACGGTGGCGCTTTACTTCCTGGGTGATGAACGCTTAAGCTAAAGCGTTAAGCTGGATCGCTCCCACCATTTCACCTTCAAAAGTCCTGGAGAGAAACAAAAATCTTTGCGGCGCCTCCGAAGTGAATTTCCATCGGACATCTTCCATGACCAATGCTATACTAAGCCTGAAAAAGACAATCCGGCTTGCCGGCGTCTTTTTGGTGCTGGAATAATACATACAGCCCCAAGGGCTTTGTAGACCAACCGGAGCACCGCATCTTCACGCCCAGGAGAGAATATGTTGTCACATGGTTTTTCCCACGCCCAGTCGAGGCAGACAGGATGGATTGCCATCCTTTTGGTTTTGGTGATCATCGCGCAAACCGGTTGCAGCGCAGAGCCTGCCGCTCCCACCACCGCACCCACCCTGCCTCCCACCGCCACAACCTCCCCCAGCGAAACGCCCCAACCCACCGCGACTCAGCCGCCAATTGACACCGTGGCGCCCACCGCAACCGCCACACCGGACCTGGAAGCCACTCAACAGGTTCAAGAGACCGCCACCTACCAGGCCGGCATCGAACGGGTGCGGCTTGAACTGGAAAAACTGGCCCTCAATCCGGAGGAAGGCCGTCTGGCCTACTTCAATCCTGAGCCTATGGCCCTAACGATTGATGATGACAGTCTATACAAACCTGAGATTATTCTTAAGGAAAACCTCACCGATTTCGTCGTCCAGACCAAAGCACAGTGGACCACGGAAAGGGGATTTTCCGGCTGCGGCATCGTTTTCCACGCCGGTGAAGACATGGATACCCGGCAACTCTATATGTACAACATTGTTCGATTGCCAAGTGTTCCCCACTGGTTTGTCTGGGTCATCAAAGGCGCATACACAGATTGGGAGCCGGTTCCCATGACCGCATCAGAAGCAATTAAAGATGAGCAGAACGAAATCAACGAACTCACCCTGGTGGTTCAAGGCGATCAGATTTTCCCTTACATCAATGGAGAACTGCAAAAAGCCATCTATAACAACCTCCCCATGGATGGTCAAATCGGCTTGAACGCCTGGACCGATACGGGAACAACCCTTTGCACGTTCACCGACACCTGGATTTGGGCGTTGAAATAGGTGCTGAACGACGCCTTGGTGAGCGCCGGTGATCTCTAGAACCGCCTCACTGTGAGAGTTGAGCCGGATCGGATGTGCCATATACTTCCGCAGGGTGGCCTCGTCCCCACTATACCGCCAGAAAAAGGGCAAGATATCGTTGCCACCCCGATGGTTGAGCAGCTTTCCGATGTTGGAATTTGTGGGCGTCCTCCGGAAAACCGGGCGATCATACCGTCTTTTGGTTCACCAGCTCGATGGCTTCCTTGCCCGTCATGTGCTCTATGACAATTTCAACAACATGCGTCCTTTCCCAACTTCTTCGAATGGCCGCAGCCCCTTCTTCTTCGAAACCCGGTGAATATTTGCGGACCAACAGTTCCATCGCGTGTTGTTTAACCAACACGTCCTCAACGATCTTCGCCCTTCCAAACGCAATCGCACTCCGAAAATAGGATGTGAATTCCGCGGGGACGTTTTCGTCTCGATCGATGACACAGAAAGAAACTTTTGCGTTCCTTTGAATCCCATCCAGTTTGTGTCCGGTTTTCGCGCTGTGGAAATAGATCTTTCCATTTTCGTAAACAAAGTTCACCGGGACCGCGTATGGGTAATCATCGTCACCGATAACACCTAGAACCCCAACCGAACCAGTCTCCAGAATGTGTTGGGTCACTTCCATTGGCAGCAGTTGTTTTGTCCGTCTCATGTCTCGAAACATTACTTTCTCCCAATCATCGCCGAATTTTCCGTCATCGTTGAAATTGCGTCCATCCGCCTCTTTTATGTTGCTCCTGTATAATAATTCTACATGAAGAACACGGCCCAATTGGAGATCCACCATGAAGCTCATCAAACTCATTTGTCATTCGCTGATTATCACTTGTATCGCATCGATCGCTCTGCCTGTTTCCATCCCAAGCGCATCGGCAGCCGGCGCAATTATTCGAGTCTCCACAGGCGGAGTGGACAACGACCCCACCTGCGGTTTAGATTGGGCCACGCCCTGTGACTTGGAATACGCCCTTGCTTCGCGAGTCTCTGAAGGGGATGAAATCTGGGCGAAAGCTGGAACCTACTCACCCTCTGGCGCAAACGAAGCATCTCGTTCTTTCCACTTAACCAGCGGCGTGGGCCTATATGGCGGGTTTGCGGGCAACGAAACCGAGCGCAGCCAAAGGGATTGGGAGAGCAACTTGACTTTGTTGCAGGGCATCCATATTCTTTATCACCACATACCTGTAATTCAAAGCGTCCAAACCAGCGAGACGACCGTTCTGGATGGCTTCACCGTTACCGGAGACATGGGCATGGATGTTGATGAGGGATACCTGACCCTGCGCAACATGATCTTCCGTGACAGCATGTATGGCATTATGAATATAAGCGGAACAATCACGATTGAAAACTCCCAGTTCATTAACAATCATGGGTACATGGGAGTCGCTATCTCTAGCGATTCTGGGTTCGTCAGCATCAAAGACTCCCTCTTTCAAGGAAATTTGGCATCAGAAGGGTACGGTGGGGCAATTTATAACCATAAATCCAACCACATTGAAATCGAAAACAGCAGCTTTATCCAAAACAGCGCGAAGAGCGGCGGCGTAATTTTTAACGACGAGAGCACGGTCACCTTCACAAACAGCCTGTTCTATGCCAACTCGGCCTCAGATTTCGGCGGCGCAATCGCCAACTCTTACGGCAGCACGACAAATATCATCAACTGCACCTTTCATCAGAATACCGCTGCTCAGCCCGGTGCTTCCATCCACTCGTATTCTAGCCCGCTCAATATTCGCAACAGCATCCTCTGGGAGTCGCAGCCATCGCCAATTTATGATGATGGCGGTTACTCAACCATTGAGGTTTCCCGCAGCATTATCAACGGGGGGTATCCAGGCACAGGGAATATCGACGCAGACCCAATCTTCGGAACCATCGGAGACTACGGCGGGGTCACCCCCACCCTCCCTATCGCGGAAGACAGCCCGGCAAGAGATGCGGTTCCGGCAGAATACTGCACCGGGCCGGATGGGCAGCCGCTGCACAACGATCAGCGCGGGGGCTTGCGCCCTCAGGACGCCGGATGTGATATGGGGGCATTTGAAATCCAGGGCGATGACGTGATCTTGCTCAGAAATTCTATGGCAACCGTGCTCACCGGCTTGCCCGTTGTCATCACGCAAGACAACCTTCGCATCTCTCACCCAAGCGATCCGCCCGAAGCGCTGGTGTTCACCCTGGCGCAATTGCCCGAGCATGGGCGTTTGCGGCTGGATGGGGCAGATTTGCAGGTCAACGACACCTTTACCCAGAAAGACATCAATGACGGAAATGTGGTGTACTACAACGATGCGTCAAATTCCGGGCCTGACGGATTTGGATTCCTTTTTTCTTCGCCAGGCCAGGCCGCAATAGAACGTGTCTCGATAGGCAGTAGCGGACTGCAAGCAGATGATCAAGCGGCCAATGCAAGGATGAGTTCCGATGGGCAGCTTTTCGTCTTTGAAAGTGCCGCCACCAACCTGGCAGGCATGGACACCTTTGGTGCCGAGCAAGTCTACTTGCGGGATCATCCAGCAGACCAAACTTCGCTCGTCTCCATTGCTCCGGATGGAACAGCCGCACAGGCCAATGCAATGGTTCCGGCAATCTCTCCGGATGGAAGATTTACAGCTTTTTCTTCCGAAGCGCCAAATCTGGGGGGCGGCTCGGAACCTTCCTCCATCCTTCAACTATATCTTCAAGATCATCTTCAACCTTCAATAGAACAAGATCTCATTTCAATCAATTCTTCTGGAATGGCCGGGGATGGACATTCATACTTTGCTTCAATTTCAAGAGATGGACGATATGTCGCTTTCCTAACAGAAGCCCAGAACCTCATTGAAATTGAACAAGACCAAGCAGACATCCCCATTCTTCGCGATCGTTTAACCGATCAAAACCATTGCATCGCAAAAGATGCTTCAGGCATCTGCCAAGCCGCTTATGTGCCTGTGATTTCAGGAGATGGCCAATGGGTTGCATTTGCAACTAATTCCAGTCTACTTCCCGATGACCTGAACACCTATCGCGATGTGTATCTCTATCACACCGTTGACGAAAGCTTAATTTTAGCTTCAATAGGAAGCGATGGCCAGCCGGGAAACCACCAGAGCGGAAGTAGCCCGCTATCAATTTCGGAGGATGGAAGGTATGTTGTTTACGGCTCCGATGCATCCAATCTGGTAGCTGAGGACACGAACGAAGAGGCGGACATCTTCATGTTCGACCGACAGGCTGGGACAAACGAACTTGTTACAATCAACTCAAAACAGGAGCAAGGTGTTAATCACCAATTTGTGGTTCCTGGACCAGCCTCTGCAATCAACGCGGACGGACGCTATGTCGCCTTCATTTCTAGTGCGAGCAACCTGGATCTTTGGGATACAAACGGGCACGCAGATCTATTTATCCGAGATCGTTATCATCAAACAACGAACCGGATCATCCTACCGGACTCATCTAATGGCTCTTCACCGTTATTCATCGACAATACTTACTCGCTCAGTATCAGTTCGGACGGCAAGAAGATACTATTTGCATCTGAGGCCAACTGGCTGGTTTCGGACGACACCAACGCAGCCCTGGATTATTTTATTGTGAAACCGGCCCAGCAGGCGTATTTCAGAGTTCAAGTTGATTCACCCGCCCTTCCCCCACAAGTAAAAAGGAATACTGGATTAGTCGCAACCTTTGGGAATACGACCGGTATCACCGCGGATCAACTGGCCGCCTCCAGCAGCCAGCCCGCCAGCCGCAGCACATTCACCTTGACCACGCTACCCGATTTCGGCGAGCTGACCTTGAACGGCCTGCCCCTCCGGACCGGCGACACCTATACGCAGGAAGACATCGATGCCGGGAACCTGGCATATCACGCCTCTACCATAGGCAGCACCCAATTTGACTTTTCTCTCGGCTTCGATCCCCTTATCCAAAGAATTTCCATTGGCCCAAACGGTCAGGTAAATCCGGATTCATATTTCTGGTATCCTTCCATCTCGTATGATGGCCGGTTTATACCCATCATCTTCCCAGAAGGTGATGAAGCGGTAGTGTTTATCCGTGATTTGGAGACCCAGCAGTACGAAAGGGTCGCGCCTGGAATTCTGGCGAACATCAGCGGAAATGGACGGTATGTATTATTTATGTCGACCGCTGCGGGCATTGTTCCTGGTGTGCCGCCCTCTTACATCGGCCCCCACCTATACCGTTACGATCGGCTGAGCAAGACCTTTGAAATTGTCGATGTCGACCCATATGGCACACCCTCTCCTCAGGGTGTTGGGGATCACATTAGCATCTCCTTCGATGGTCAAATTGTGCTTTTCCACTCGCAATCTTCTCTCCTCCCGTCCACACCAGACTACAGCACCTATGTCCGCGATATGCGAACCGGGTCGTTAGAAGTGGCATCCATTGATATACATGGAAATCCGATCGCACTCTACGAGGGTCAAATCTCTGGCGACGGGCGTTATGCGGTCTTCGATGATTTCATTCGCGACTTAAACGAAAATACCACACAAACAATGTCTTTTCTGAAAGGTCACTCCGCCTCCATTTCTTATGACGGCCGCTTCATCGTCTCGACGATTGGCGACGGTGTCATCCCCGGAGACACAAACGGCTTCACCGACATCGCGGTTTACGACCAAATAACAGATACTTACACCCTTCTCTCCACAACCGAAACCGGAGCTTTGGCCAATAACGAAAGCTTCCTCCCAACGATTTCTCCAGATGGCAGATTTGTCAGCTATAGCACAGGGGCCACCAATTTGAGCGGCGCTCCGGCCCCCTCCATTGCCCAGGTCGTCTGGCATGATCGCCTGACCTCTGAAACGATCCCCATCTCCCTTTCGGCAGGGGGGCAATACGGCGACGATCACACTGCTTACACCGCACTCCCTGTCGGAGGGCGGCGTATCCTCTTTGCTTCATACGCCACAAACTTGGTTCCGCATGAAAGTGAATATGACAGTCAATATATGGTCGACCTGGCTCACACCAGGGGATCGTTCCAAATCTCCGTCGAACCGGCGTGTCGTATTTTCATCCCGCTGATTTTGAATTGATAACCATGTGGCAAACTACCTCACCACGTCGAATAGCTCAATTAATCATTACACTGATCGCCCTCACATTGTTGGGAGTAAGCGCAGCTCACGCCGGAGGGTGGAACACGCTCACTTTGGACAGCACAGGCGATGTCGGTCACGACACCTCGTTAGCCGTAGTGAATGGCAATCCCGCCATTAGCTATCTGGATAATACCAATAGCAGCCTGAAATATGTTCGCGCAATCAATGGCAATGGGAGCGCTTGGGATAATCCAATCACAGTAGATAATTCAGGATTTGTAGGTTGCTTTTCTTCCCTAACGGTGGTGAACGGCAACCCAGCTATTGGTTACATGGATTGCACTGAGGGAGACTTGAAGTTCGTTCGAGCATTAGATGCAGACGGCAGTAATTGGGACGCCCCAGTCATCTTGGACAGCGATGGTTTTGTAGGGATGTACCTTTCCTTAGAAATCGTGGATGGCTATCCGGCAATCAGTTATTTTGATTACACTAACAGCGCCCTTAAGTATGTGCGCGCATTAGATGCCACCGGCTCCAACTGGGGGACTCCAATAACTCTGGATAATGATGGGATTTTGGGCTTCTACGCGTCGCTGGAAACCGTCAATGGTTATCCGGCGGTCAGCTACTGGGACGGTCCCAACGGCGATCTGAAATATATTAGTGCGCTTGATGCCAGTGGCATCGTCTGGGGCAATCCGGTGATCGTGGATGGCATTGACAATGTCGGGGAAGATTGTTCTCTGGCGGTAGTGAACGGTTACCCAGCCATCAGTTATTACGATGCCACAAACTACGCCCTAAAGTATGTGCGGGCAGCAGACGAAAACGGTAGCACATGGACCACCCCGGTGACAGTGGACAACAGCACAGCTGATTCCGGCAATAGAAGTTCACTTACAGTGGTTAATGGTTTCCCATCCATCAGTTACTATTCCTATTCCGATGGAGACTTGCGATATGTACAGGCCACAGATGCCAATGGCGCCAGTTGGGGAGAGCTACTCACCCTGGATAGCAACGGTGATGTTGGCAGAGACACTTCACTGGCGGTGGTCAATGGTCAGCCGGCAATCAGCTATTATGATTTTTCAAACCAAGATTTGAAGTTCACCTACTACATGGCCACTCCAGAGATAATTGTATTGGGCAACAACATTGAAATTGCAGCAGGTGACACTACTCCATCTTCGAATGATTTGGGTGTGTTCCATTTGAGTTAGAGAAATCAAGCAGCCAGCGGTAAGGCCGA